>SFPH01000249.1 GCA_004552115.1 Bacteroidales bacterium | reverse complement strand
AGCCAATGCCTGCAGAACGCATATAAACACATCAGAAAAATGAAAAAGATTACCGCTACAATACTGTCTGCGGCCGCATTGTCCTCAATGTGGACTGCCAGCGGCCAGACTGTCGGGGACGCATTGCGTTTCAGCGACAACAATTATTACGGCACTGCCAGGACCATTGCCATGGGCAATGCCTTCACTGCCCTCGGAGGGGATCTCGGCTCGGTCGGCATCAATCCTGCCGGCTCTGCCGTGAACAGCTTCTCCCAGGTCACCATCACCCCGGCAATAACCATTTCCGGCAGCAGGGCCCAATATCTTGCGGAGCCGTCCCTCAATGACCAGTATGGCTCAGCCTACAGGAACAGAAGCACAAACTTCACCATGCCGAACGTCGGAGTAATGATCAACTGGGACACCAGGAGACGGAGCGGGCTGAAGAATGTGACATTCGGCTTCGTGGCCAACGGCACTTCCAACTACATCGACAATGTCTCTTCAGCCGGAAAAAACGGGGAGACGACATACGCCGGTTCCCTGGCTGCGAGGGCCAACGGCCTGCCAGTCAGCGGGCTTGATTCAGGCTCGTCCGCATACGACAACTACGACTGGCTTTCGGTCATGGGTCTCCAGTCCGGAATGATTTCCACATTCGGGGACAGGACTGATGAGTATGCAGGCATCACCGAGTCAATCTACGAAACGACCGACGGCAGCGGAAACAAGTTCTACGACATCAGGCTCAGCGATATCATCGACCAAAGATACGGACGCCAGGCGAGCGGAAGCAAGTACGACATGGTGTTCAACATCGGCTTCAACATTTCCGACAAGATATTCTTTGGGGCCAATCTCGGCATCGTATCCTTCGACTATAAGATGAACGAGTACTTCAAGGAAAACGCATTGGACCCTGCGAATTTCGGCATTGCATTCGGTGACGGTAGGACAACAAACTTCGAGGGTCTCCGCTACAGATATGCCTACGATGCCATCGGAGCGGGAGTATATGGAAAGTTCGGAGTTATCGTGGTCCCTATCCAGGGACTCCGCATAGGAGCCGCCATTCAGACCCCTACATCGACCAGGATCAAGGAGCATTGGCAGCATGCAGGAGACACTTATTTCACTGACTCCCAATACAATGCCAGTGCGCAGTCCCCTCAGGGAGAATACACCTACAAGCTCGTCTCCCCTTTCAGGTTCAATGTCGGAGTAGCCTATACCTTCGGCAATATCGGACTTGTCAGCGCCGACTACGAGATGTGCAACTACAGTTCGATGCGCTACCGTGAGGTGGATACCAATGACAACAGCGCATTCGAGGGCACTAACCGGGATATCGCAGACTATGCCGGAGCTTCCCACATGCTGAGAATCGGAGCCGAGATCAGACCGGTGGCCAGCCTTGCGGTCAGGGCGGGATACAACCTCACCACCACCGGAGAGAGGCAGCTTGATGAATTCGGGAAAAAGCAGATGCCGAAGAATGCCGACAGACATGCCGTCTCGGCCGGTCTGGGATTCAGTTCCAAGGGCTCATTCTTCGCAGACCTTGCCGTGAGGGGCAACTTCCTGAACAGGGAATACATCTACCCTTATGCGGATTACATCTTCGACGGAGCCGGAAATACTGTCAGCCTCACCCCGGAAATCCTCAACAAGAGAAGTCTCTGGGATGTTGTCCTGACATTCGGGTTCAGATTCTAGAATTTGATGCAGGAGAGAGAATCCGGACCTTCATTGAAAAGCAGGTCCATGACGGATAAATCTGACTTGAAGCCATACTTCGCAGCGAATACCTGCCAGTATGGCTTTTCCATTTGCAGGATTGAAGGCCGCTTGGGATGGATGATGCCGCGGAGGTCCCTGACATCCGGCGCAGTCTCCCCCGGGCGCTCATATTCCGTGGTGAAATCAATGTCGGCGGCTATGCCCATTTTCCCGAGAAAATAACGCAGCAGGCTGAGATTCAGGTCAAAGAGCCTTTCCGGCCGGGCCTCCAGAATGGCGAACAGGCTATCCCTGTAGTACTCGAAATAGGGCGATGACTCATATGCGGAGACTATGGCCCGCTCCATCCTTGGAAGCCAGTCCCTGTCCCAGTCCACCTTGATTTCCCTTATCGGAAGAGAGCTGGTTCCGCCCTCGTGGACTACCGGGAGGGTGAGATTCTCCACTCCCCCTGCGGCATAGATGCGGCATCTGTTGCGGTAAGACTGCTTCTGATAGTTCTCGCAGGCCTCCAGACGCAAACGGGCAGGCACCAAAGAAACTACCCTGCCGTATGACAGGGTAAATTCTTCAGCGATTGCCGCGAAATATGATACAGGCGGCATGAATGCCGTTTCAAGCAGCAGCATTAAT
>SFPH01000026.1 GCA_004552115.1 Bacteroidales bacterium | reverse complement strand
AAAGACTCTTCGCCGGCGGTGTCCGGGAATAACGAAAAAGGACGGCCTGACGGTCGTCCTTGAAGAGAGCGGAAAACGAGACTTGAACTCGCGACCCCAACCTTGGCAAGGTTGTGCTCTACCAACTGAGCTATTTCCGCATTTCCCGTATTTGTCATTCGGGATTGCAAAGTTACGCAAATATTCCGACTTTCCAAATTTTTTTGAAAAATTTTCATCATCGGTGCAACATTCTGTTCTATTTAAACTAAATTTGGCGCATCATTCAATTTATGAAACTCAAGACCAGAATAAAAAGGATATCGAAAATCCTGTTTCTGTACGTGCCGGCCGGGCTCGTGCTGCTTTCATTGCTGTGGGTGGTGCTGTACAGGTTCGTGCCGGTGAGATGGACCCCGCTGATGCTCAGACGCAGCATTGAGAATATTGACAATAAGGATTTCCATAATCAGCACACCTGGGTGGACATTGAGGATATTGCGCAGGTGATGGTCAGGGCGGTGATTGCGTCTGAAGATGGCCGGTTCATGACCCATCACGGCTTTGATTTCGAGGAAATCGACAAAATGATGGACGAGCACGAAAGGAAAGGGAAGAAAATCCGCGGGTGCAGCACTATTTCCCAGCAAACTGCCAAGAATTGCTTTACATTCGGTTCGAAGACCTGGCTCAGGAAAGGAGTGGAGGCATACTATACATTCCTGATCGAACTGATCTGGGGAAAGAAAAGGATAATGGAGGTTTATCTCAATGTTGCCGAGACCGGGAAGGGGCTGTATGGTGTAGAGGCGGCATCAATGAAGTATTTCAAACGCCACGCTTCCGCCTTGACACAGGATCAGGCAATATGTCTGGCCTGCATATTGCCGAACCCATTGGTGCGGCGCCCTGATAATGTATCAAGCAGGCACCGCACCAAATACGACACTGTCGCAAGAAATCTGAAATATACTCCTTATCCTTTCAAGTAGTTCAAGCGTTGAGGAATGCCTGATACTCGTCCCAGAGCCCCTGGATTGAAGCATTCTTGCCGAAGATATACTTCATTGCCCCGTCGAAACTCCATACTTCCAGATCCCTCACGGACTGGTGGAACTTGCGGATTGCATCCGGGTCCTTGGTCGTGAGCCACTGGATGAAGAAGCCCGTGGTCTGATAGCCGTCCAGCCAGTTTCCTCCCGGACGGCGTCTCTCGGCAATGTCAAAATACCCGGCCTGCGCCCTCACGGCATCCGCAAGTCCTTCGATGCAGGCCCAGAACTCCTTGTTTGTGGAATATGTCCCGATGCCCTTCGGCTCGAACTGGTATGCGTGCACAAGTTCGTGGAAGAGGACCCCGCGGGTCTCATAGTCGAGCTTGAACATTGACTGGGCAGCTGATTTCTCGACATGGCGGGTACTGAAGTACACCGTGGTCTCCTCCGGATTGCCGGCTTTCGCTGACACGCCGTCATAGTCCTTGAGAATGTAGTTGATTCTGCCGACATGATTCATTGGGTCGGATGCGGAATAGAAAAGAATCTCCGCCACCTTGCGGCAATGCTCCTTTATGAATGACTCCGGGTCAGGAACCAGCTGCGAATACAGCTTTGCCCCGCGGGTCTCGGGATTGAGGCAGGAGAACTTGACCTCGGGGTAAACGAAGTCCTTCCACTCATCCCTGACCTCTCCCCCGGCATATTCAATACCTGTCGGAAGTGACGGAGGAATGGCGGCGGCTGACACCGCGCGTCGCTTCTCCGGCCTGGAACTCATCACGAAATGGAGCTCGGCCCCGTCCCTGATATCGGCGTAGCTAATCCAGGAGCGGTCGAGAACCTTGCCGTTGAGATAGACCTTCTTCACATAGACATTGGCCTTGGACCAGTTCTCCGTCGTCATCTTTATGCTCCTGCCGTTGAAAAGACGCATCTCGGCAGCCGGGACAGTCGGCGAGCCAAGGTTGTAAACATTGCTGGAAGGGGCTGTAGGATAGAATCCGAGGGCATTGAAGATGTACCAGGCGGACATCTGTCCGCAGTCATCATTGCCGCTCAGGGAGCCCGGCTGGTTGCCGTAGAAATTGTCGGCCACATAGCGGACCCATTTCTGGCATTTCCAAGGCTGGCCGATGTAATTGTACAGATAGGTGACCCCGTGGCAAGGCTCATTGCCGTGCCAGTAGCCTCCGATGCGGCCCCAGATATCGTGTGCGCCCGGAATGTCCTCCGGGAGCTCCACGGAGAACAATGAATCCAGACGGGCCTCGTAGAGTTTGCGGCCCACAAGGTCAATGTGGTCAGCCACATTGTGAGGCACGTACCAGGTGTACTGGAGGGTGAAGCCCTCGGTGATATCGCCCCAGCCGTTGACAGAGCCGGGTCCCTGATATGCAATCGGGGAGAAAGGGGTGCGCCAGTGGCCCTCGCTGTCCCTGCCTCTCATGAAACCGGTCTCCGGGTCGAGCAGGTTCCGGTAGGACAATGATCTCTGTATAAAGTACCTGTAGTCTTCTTCATGACCCAGTGCCCTGGCCGCCTGTGCGATGCAATAGTCGTCGTAAGCATACTCCAATGTCTTGGAAACGGACTCGGCCTCCTTGTCAAAAGGCACATAGCCCAGTTCCTCATACTCCGGCAAGCAGTCGTAATGTCTGTTCGTGGCAGTGGTCTTCATCGCCTCGAAAGCCCGCTCATGATCGATGCCCGGAATCTGCTTGACAATCATGTCGGCAAGCACGGATACAGCGTGGTAGCCTATCATGCACCAGGTCTCATTGCCGTAGAACGACCAGATCGGCAGCATTTTCTCGACGCTCCTGTCATAATGCTCCAGCATTGAGGAGGCGAGGTCGGCGCTGACATCCGGCCTGACGAGGTTAAGCAGCGGGTGAAATGCCCTGTAAGTATCCCACAATGAGAAAGTCGTGTAATTTGTAAAGCCCTCGGCCCTGCCGATGCTCTTGTCCAGCCTGCGGAACCTGCCGTCCGCATCCTGGAAGACGAACGGGCAGAGGAAGCATCTGTAGCTTCTCCCACTTTCTTTCTCCGGCCAGGCGGACCTGCTCGAAGTCAAGGCCCGCAATTTCCCTGAGGTTTCCCCTGGCTCCATCCGCATCGACTGAGGATATGGCCACCTTCACCGTAACCTGCTCATTTTCAGATGTCGGGAACTTGAGCCAGAACTTGATGCCCTTGCCCCAGGCCTCGCGGCTGCTGCGGAAACGCTTGGTATTGTAATGCACCAGTCCGCCGTCCTGCATTATCCCGAAATCCTCTATAGGCTTGGAGAACTCGGCCGTGAAATAGATGTGACGCTCCGGTCCCCAGCCCTTGACCAGCTTGTATCCTGTCAATGTATGCTCATCCTCAATGCGGATATTGGACCAGGCACAGTTCCACCACAGGGTATGGTCCAGATCCAGGAGAATGAAGGAGTCCTCCGCCTCCGGATAGGTGAAACGGAGAATGCCGCTGTGCAGGGACGATGTCATCTCGGCCTTCACGCCGTAGTCCAGAAGATTCACGGCATAGTAGTTCGGGGAGCACCATTCCTCCTCGTGGCTGTATCTGGAGCGGTATCCTGAGTCAGGGTCATCGTGAGTGCCCGGGTCGAGATGGATTTCTCCGGTTCCCGGCATGAAAAGGAAGTCCCCGAGGTCCGGAATGCCGGTACCGCTCAGATGGGTCAATGAGAATCCGAGAAGGGTTCCGTGGTCATATTTGTAGCCTGCGGCCGCATCATAGAAATCCCTGTCGGTATCCGGGCTGATCTGGATGCCTCCGAACGGAATCTGGGAGCCAGGATAGACATTGCCGTAGCCCGCCGTTCCCACGAGGGGATTTACATAATTGATTTTCAGATCTTTGTCCTCAGCACTCGCTGACTGAACAAGGGCGGCGAACGCTGTCGCCAACATCGCCGCCTTTATAAAGAAGTTATTCATACAATACTACAATGTGTCATTGGTCAGGGAATAAGGTTTCTCTTCCTCCTTATACTTGCGTCTCTTGTCCGGAGTGGACTTCATGGTGAACTCGATCACGGCTCCGTCCTTGAGGTCATCGTATGTGAAATAGGCCCTCCGGTGTTCCTTCCCATTGAGTTTGATGCCGTGGACATATCTCCTTTCTGAAGATACCCCATCCGCCTTGATTTCAATGGTTTTCCCATTTTCAAGATTTATCTTCACATAAGGGAAGTAAGGCGCACCGATGACGAACTGGTCCGAGCCAGGGCATACAGGATAGAATCCCATTGCCGAGAAGATGTACCAGGCTGACATCTGGCCGCAGTCGTCATTGCCGCAGAGTCCGTCTATTTCAGGACGGTACATCCTGTCCATTATCTCCCTTACCCAATGCTGGGTCTTCCAAGGGCTGGAAGTCCACATGTAGAGATAAGGGACGTGGTGGCTCGGCTCATTGCCATGGACGTACATTCCGAGGATTCCCTCCCTTGTAACATCTTCTGTCTCAGCGAAATATTTATCGTCTAGATGTTCAGTGAAGAGTCTGTCCAGCCTTGAAGTGAACTCCTTGTCCCCGCCCATAAGGCCGATGAGGCCGGCCGGGTCGTGAGGAACGTACATCGAGTAGTTCCAGGAGTTGCCCTCGATGAAGCCCTGCCCGTGGGTGGAGTAGAGATTGAAGTCCTCCTTCCAGCTGCCGTCAGCCATTCTCGCCCTTGCGAATCCGCAGGACGGGTCGAAGACATTGCGGTAGTTCAATGCTCTCTGGCGGTAGAGTGAGGCAATGCTGTCGTTGCCGGCGCGGCGGGCCATATTGTAAATCACCCAGTCGTCGTAGGCATATTCCATTGTCACCGAAGCTCCTGAGCCGTTTGTTTCAAAAGGCACGTAGCCTTTCTCCTTATAGACTCCGGTCCCGTCATAATAGTCGCAGTTGGAGCTGCCGAGGACGGCCTGCATTGCCGTTTCAGGGTCGATGTCAATGCCTTTGGCCAATGCGTCCCCGATCAGGGAGACGCCGTGATAGCCTATCATGCACCAGTTCTCATTGCCCATATGGGACCATATCGGGAGAATATGGTGGACGCTCTGCGACCAATGCCTGAGAAGCGACTCGGAGAAGCCCCGGCTCCGCTCTCTTCCAATGAGGTTGAAGAGCGGGTGAAGAGCCCTGTAGGTATCCCAAAGCGAGAAAACCGTGTAGTTGGTCTCCCCTTCCGCAAGTTTGTGGACACGATGGTCAACGCCCCTGTAGGAGCCGTCCACGTCATTGTACACGGAAGGATTGATCATGCTGACGATGGAGAGTTCCTTTCTCCACTGGTCGGCGGCCTGCTGCCTGATTTCCTCGAATGTGTACGGGGATGCCTCGGCCTCAAGGTTGGCCAATGCCCCGTCAACGCTGACTGCGGAGATGGCGACCTTCACCACGAGAGGCTCAGGTCCGTTTCCGAAGTCGAAATGCATCACGATGTCACGGCCGGCAACCTCCGGGAAGTTGTTGGAAAGGTCGAACTTGCGCCAGAATCCGGAGTACGGGAGAGGACGGCGGTCCCTGGCCCCGTAGTTCAGGACAGGCTTGGAGAAAGAAATTGCAAAATAGGTGTAATTTTCTCTGGCCCAGCCGCTTGTAATGCGCAATCCGGTCAGGAGGGTGTCATTCTCCACCCTGACATCTGTCCACCTTGTCTTGCCTTCGTAATTGTAGATGCCGTAACCGAGGTCCATTATGAGGTGCTGGTCCGCACCCTCCCTGAATGTGTACTTGTGGACGCCCGTGCGTTTCGTGGCGGTGAGCTGGGCCTTGACCCCGCTGTCCTCAAGATAGACTTCATAGTAGCCGGGAACGGCTTTCTCGGTATCGTGCGAGAACCTGGAACGGTATCCCGGATTCTCCACGGTGCCGGGCTCAAGGCTTACCTCTCCGGAAGTCGGCATCATCAGAATGTCTCCGAGGTCGGAATGGCCAGTCCCGCTCAGATGAGTATGGGAGAATCCGACGATTGTCGGATCCCCATACTGATAACCTGCGCAATACCTGTATGTCTCGCTGTTGTATTTACCGTCCCTGTAGAACGGGGCCGCCTCGGTGTCGGGACTGAGCTGGACACCTCCGTGAGGCACGCAGGCCCCCGGAAATACGTGTCCCATGCTGCTTGTTCCAATGAAGGTGTTGACATAGTCGAGGACATCCTTTTCCCCGGCTCCCGCGGATACAGTGAGCATTGCCAGAAGTATTGTGAGCAATTGTTTCATATTTACTGTGCGTTTTCTGCCTTGACGTCCTCGATGTACTCCTCCCAGAGCTTCTGGATGTCGGCATCTGCTCCGAGGATGTACTTCACTGCATTCTCGAGGGACCAGTCTCCCTTCATTGAAACCATCGTCTGGGACAGTTTCCTGAGGAAGTCTCCGTCATAGTACCTGAGCCAGGACATGAAGTATCCTGATACTCCGTAAGGAACCTGCCATACATAAGGTCCGAATTTGCCGTTCTCGGTCCTGTTCGGGTCGTGATATGCTCCGGCATTGAGGGCGACATACCTTCTGTTGTAGTCTGTTACACCACCGCAGGCGCATCTTACGGCATCAGCGAAGCCCTCGATGCAGGCGAAGTAGTTCATGTTGTCGCCATTGTTGTAAGGCACGGTCTTCTGGACAAGGTGGGTGAACTCATGGATGAGGACTCCCCTGATCTCGAAGACGGCGTCGTCGTGGTTAACATTGCCCTTGGCTATGGACTCGAGATAGCCCGAGTCGAGCTTCATGAGAGGTCCTTCGCTGTCTCCTGAGACATATGCCAGGGCTCCTGCGAGGTCCATAGGGCCGAGGATGCACTTGAGCCAGCTGAGAGGGCGCTCGCCCGAATCGGTGGTGGAATAATACATTGACGAGAGTACCTGGATGAGAAGGTCTGTGTAGTAGGCCTCCTGGGACCTGGTATCCTTGCCGACGATGCCTGCGTATGCCGACGCTGCCTGGTCTGAAACCCCGGCATCGGTCACGAGCTTGAACTTCGGAGGAAGATAGGCGGCGAATATGTCATTGGATGTGGTCCTCTTGATCTGGAGGTCATCCACTGAGGCCCATTCGCTGGTGGACTCGTTGCCTTCCTCATCTATCCAGAGGCAGCGGTAGCGCACTGTCTCAGGATTGACAGTGAGGACGGAGAACTTGTCGTAGGATGAAGGGAAGTTCTTGTTGGCGTACATTCTCACGGTCTTGGTGGCACCGCTGAGCATGGTGTAGGAGAGCTCTACTCCCTTGTAGATGGAAGGGTCGGCGGTTGAACGCCAGTTCACAGTAAGCTCGTTGAGGGACTCGTTGTAGACGGCATTCCTGGCCTCGAGAGCCTCACCCTCCACAGGAGTCGCTCCGGGAGGCAGTTCTCCGAAAACATATCCTCCCCTGTCAATGCAGGCAACCGATACTGCGGCGGCCGCAAGGACTGACATTATTCTGTATATGTGTTTCATTGTCTTGTCATTGTTTATGTGGAGGCGGGCAGGTGACCACCCGCCTCCGCAACGTTAATTATTTTACCGCGTTAGGGAAATAGATGAAGTCCGTTGTGCTCGTGCTCATGATGAGGAGAGGAGCGGTGGCCTCCTCGGTAGTGCGGACAATGATGTGGTCTTCATCCATGAAGAAGGAGTAGGTCTTGCCCATCATTGACTTATATGTATCCATGTTGGTTCCGAATGAGGAGTGGAGACCGGCGTTCTTGTTGAACCTGATGATGTCCGTTCCGGCGATCGGGCTCATGTCATTGCCCTGATACAGGAGGAAGTAATATGTCCAGTTGCCGTCATAGAGCATCACCACGAATGCACCCCAGTCACCGTTCCACTCGTATGTGCGGACACCGTCACCCCAGTCATAGAGGGCTTCGTACTCCGCCTTGAGATTGTTGGACACTGTCACAGGGGCAGACTTGAACTGCCACTGGGCATCGCTTGTCTTCTTGAGGTAATCTGCCATTGCATAGGTGTTGTCATCCTTGCCGATGGAGAGGTTGTCAGTGAGCTTGAGACCGGCTGCGAGGCCGTCGAGGGTCACATTGTCTCCGTCCACGGTGAGTGATGTCACGTTTGAGCCCGATACGCTTACCGGCTCGGAGAACCTGAGCACGTCGCCTTCGCTGACGATTTCCGGAGCGGAGGTGGTGACATTGGCGTCGGCATAGAATGTGAACCTGATGAGGCTGTTCTTGCTGTCAATGTAGTAGTGGCCCACGAATGTGCCGTCCTCAGTCCTGATGAGCTTGGAGCCGTAACCCCTTTCCATGATCTTGTCGATGAGCATTTCGAGGTCGGACTTGAGGTTGTCGATATCCTCCCTGGATGCGCGGTACATTATGTAGCTTCCTTCTCCGGCCTTGAAGCTGATGCTTCCGTCAGCATTGATGGCAGTGAGGATGACGTCATCCGTGCCGAGTCTTGCTGCAAGCTCTGAATCAGTCACATAGAGATGTGCTTCACCATTCTCCACTACCAGTTCGTACTGGCCCTCGGCAGTGATTCTGTCGGAAGCGAACTTCACGATGAATGAGCCGTCAGCCTTGTTGAGAACCAGGTATGCGGTCTCGTCCAGATCTGTGAGTGAAAGTCTCCATCCATCACCTTCGTTGCCGGCATAAAGGACATCGGTGAAGGTCTTGAGGAGTCTTTCGTCATCGGTCAGGTAGCTGTCAAGCTCGGCCTGGGTGGCAGGCAGAATCCTGACCTCGGTGCTTGTGCCGGGGATGTTGCATACAATCTCTGACACCTTGGCCTCCCTGACGGTAAGGGCCGAGGAGCCGATGAGGTCCTCGATGTCGGAGTTCTCGAATGTGATATTCAGATCCATATCGTCGCTGACAGAGAGTTTGTAGGCACCTGCCCTCGACTTCGGATTCATGGATGACTTGGTGACGTAGGAGCCTGCGTCAATGTCGAATACATAGAATACCACGTCCTCACCGGATTCGATTTTCCAACCTCCCTCGATACGGAGGGAGAGGATGTTCTCGAATTCATTGATGATGCGGTTTTTCTCAGTATTCTTGCTGTTCCCGTTTCCGCTGAGGTCAGTTCCCGGATATACCAGGATCTGCGGGTCGCTCTTCCAGTCGCATGAGGCCAGGGCAGCCGATGCGAGGAGAACTGAGATACAATATCCTAAATGTTTCATAATCTTCATTTTATATTTCTTGTAGTTTGGCTTCGCCGCTGCGGAGCAAGCTGTCTTTGCGACTACCAGCCCGGATTCTGCACGAGGGAAGGTGTCTTGGCGATTTCATTGGAATTGATCGGGAAGAAATAGTCGCGCGGGAGGACCTTTCTCGGGGCAAGCTGCTTGCTCTCGATGCGCTCCATCCTGTATTTCTTGCCGTTCACGACCACTTTTCCATTGGCCTCGTCCCTTACGCACTGCATTCCGTGCACATAGTGCTGGGTCTGAGGATACTGGCCGTTGCCGCCGTCGAACCAGGCCTGGGCCCTTGTCTCGACAGGCATTGCGAGATAGCTCTCCTCGCGGCTGAGTTCGGCAGGATTGGTCATTATTCCCTTGTAGCGTACTGTGAAGTATCTGTTGTTCTCGAAGAAGAGCTCAACCCTGCGTTCACGCTCAATGTAGTCGCGTCTTACGGCCTTGTCTCCGTCAAACGATGCAGGGACAGGCTTCATGAATGAGCGCTCCCTGATCTGGTCGAGCATCGAACGCATTGTCGCCACGTCACCATTGGTCTCGTTCAGAGCCTCGGCATAGACGAGCATTATTTCAGGAAGACGGATGAGAGGGAAAGGCATTCCGGAGATGGAAGCTGTCTGGCTCCAGTCGTTGTGAATGAACTTCCTGAGGGCATAGCCGGTACGGGTGTTCCTGGTGTCGGTTCCTGAAGTATTGGTCAGAGCGTCAGAGCCATCGGCAGGATTGTATTCCTTGCCCTGGAGAATGGCTCCGGCATATACGATGTCGCGGTAGAAGCGAGGGTCGCGGTTCACATAAGGATTGGCGTCGTCATAGAGGCCCTTTTCCTTGGCGGTATAGATGTCCCAGCCGCAATTTGCCTCATTGTCAATGACTTCGTACATGTCCACCTGCTCCTGGGTAGGCTGGTTTCTGGTCTGGCCGCTGCCGAAGGATGCAGGCACATTGTCCTGAATCCACCTGGTGTCCTTACCGTTGGTGAGGGTGAGGATGGCCTCCTTCTGGTAGAATGAATTCTTGCGGAACATCTGCTCCAGCCTCTTGTAAACCTTGTCACCGCTGTTCTCGAGAATATCCTCGCCATCCTCGCTGTAGAGGGCATAGCGTCCCTCCTCGACAAGTTTCATGAATTCCTCGGCTGCGGAAACTACAGCCTTCCACCTGTTCTCGTCATAGGTCATGTACTCTGCGAGACCTGCACGGTTGTCAATCTCGCCGAGAGGGGAAATGCCGGTGTGGTTGCCCTCCTCGTCCAGGAGTCCGCCATTGTAGAGAGGCTGGGCGGCAATCCATCTTGCAAGAGTCTTGACCGCAAGGCAGGTTCCCTTGTCAATCCTGTTGAACTCCTCGCCTTCCTGCTTGGCCGGAAGTCTTCTTGCCGCCTCGTCCAGGTCGCGGCACATCTTTTCCACGCTGGCGTGAACCGACTCGCGGACTGCATAGGAGGCCGGATCCTCCTCCAGGCTGTAAACCCTGTCACTGTAAACCATCTCGCCGTGGAAGCGGAGAATCATATAGTGGTAGTAGGCCCTGAAGAAATAGGCCTCGCCAATCCTCTTGGAGAGCAGACCCGGTCTTGAAGGGTGGTCAGGGGTATTGTACTGCTTTACACCGGCGATAATCTTGTTGGCCTTCCTGATGGACTGGTAGTATGTCCACCACCATCCGTATCCGGAACCTCCGTAAACCGCTCCGATGGCGGCAGGGTCGGCGCTGAGCTGGCCGTTGAGAATCTTCAGTGCAGGGGCATTGTCCGCATTGTTGAACTCGAGTTCATCGCACAATGTGCCGATGTTGTAGCTGTATATCATATTCAGGCCCGGACTGTTCCTGTACATGTCGGAATAGAGCTGGGTGACCAGCTGGTTCACCTTGTCGAAGCGGGCGAACACTTTGGCTTCCTGAAGTTTGCCGTCGTCCTCCCTCTCGAGGAAATCCGAGCAGGACGGGGCCACGCAAAGAATGAGGCCCAGAAGGGCTGCCGCTTTATTCAATATATTCATTTTCATTGCTTTAATTCATTAGAATACGATGTTGACACCGAAGTTGAACACTCTCTGGATCGGATACCAGGAACCGTTTCCGTCGCCGGTCTCCGGGTCCATGTTGAGCTTGGAGAGTCCGTCGAATGTAAGAAGGTTCATACCCTGGGCATATACCCTTACCTGCTGGAGAGACACTTTCTTGAGCCATCTCTGAGGGAGGGAGTAGCCGAGCTCGAGGTTCTTGAGACGCAGGTATGAAGCATCGTAGAGGAAGAGGCTGCTCTCCGGATTCTTGTTGTTCGGATTGTCTCCGAGGTGGAGCGCAGGATAGGATGCATTCGGGTTCTCCGGAGTCCAGGAGTCGAGATGCATTGCCTTTACCTTACCCATGCTGTTGCCCTGGGCACCCATCACAGGGAAGTCATATACTGCAGGGCCGTTGAGCTGGAGGGATGTGAGGGCGGCTCCCTGGAAGAGGAGGCTGAGGTCCCATCCCTTGAAGGATACTCCGACAGGGATACCGAACTGGAGTTCAGGGGTCTTAGGATTGCCCATGGCCCTCTTGTCGTGCTGGTCGTCGATCTTTCCGTCTCCGTTGAGGTCCTTGTAGACCACGTCACCAGGAACGAGGGTACCCCAAGGCTGGAATCCGTTGCCGCCATTCATCGCATTGAGGCGGTCAGCCTCGGCCTGGTCCTGAACGAAGTGGTCCACCTCATATACGAAGTGCTCGCCGATTCTGTGGCCGGTTTCCTGCATCCAAGGCACTGCCCTTTCGATTTCCATCATGTCGATGATCTTGTTCCTTGCGAAGCCCGCATTGAACTTGATGTAATAGCTGAAGTCCCTTCCGACACGGTCTGTCCAGGCGAACTCGATGTCGGCTCCGCGGTTGATCACCTCACCCGCATTGACATAGGATGACACCTTTCCGAACACGTCAGGAATACCTACGACGTAGCTTCCGCCGGTGTTGGTGATGATATCCCATCTCTTCTCGTAGAATCCGTCCATAGACACCCTGAGGCGGCTGTTGAACATCGTGAAGTCGATACCGCCATTGTACTTGATGCCGCGCTCCCAGCGGAGGTCAGGGTTGGCGAGGTCGCCCTCGGAGATGGTTCCGCCCATGCCGAGATTGAACTCCGGGCCGAGGTTCCAGCCAGGCTGTCCACCGGTGTTGTAGTACTGCACATAGAGGAAGCGGCCGATACCCTGGTCGTTACCTACCCAGCCCACGGAGGCGCGCAGCTTGAGTTGGTCGAGCCATGTCCTTGCGCCGCTCATGAAGCCTTCCTCAGAGATTACCCAACCTGCCGAGAATGAAGGGAATACACCGTAGCGATGCTGCTTGCTGAAGTTCTCAGAGCCATTGATGCCGACATTGGCCTCGAGGAGGTATTTGTTGGCATAGTTGTAAGTGGCCCTGGCTGCCATTCCCTGATAGCGGTAAGCCACCTCGTTGCCGATCTTGCGGTCGGAGCGGTTGCCGGTGATCATTGCGCTGACATGGTGGTCTCCGAATGTGCGCTCGTAGTCAATCTTGAGCTGGAGGTACATCCTTGCGTCAGCTGAAACGGCACCGTAGGAGTTGTTGATGGTGTTGTCCACGGTGAAGTCCGCGATGGCAGGTGTGTAGGCACCGCTGTAGCGTACCATCAGAGGGTCTGCATATACTCCGAGGCCTTCTGAAGGGTAGAATGTGGCATATCCGCCGTAGCTCTCGTTGTTGGCCACCCTTCTGGAGGCTGACCTGTCGATCACGTGGCCCTCGTGGATATCGTAGGAGAACATTCCCTCGATTTTCAGACCCTTTGTGAGATAGTCCATCTTGTGTCCTACCACGAAGTCAGCCTGGAAGTTGATGTTGTGGGTCTTCTTGTAGCCCATATAGGCGATCTCACCGAGTATGTTCTTGGTGTAGAGGCTGTTTCCGAAGAGGAGTCCGATGTTGTAGGTCTCGTTGCCCGGATGGCCGTTGCGCTCGAGAATCACCGGATAGAGCGGAGGTGTGGTGTTGGCCGTGAAAATGATGTTGTTCGAACCGCCGCCGGACTCATTGACGTCCGTGATCTGTCCGCCAAGGTTGATATTGACATAGAGATTCTTGGTGATGTCAATGTCGAGGCGGGTACGGAGGTTGTACCTGTTGTAGCCGCCGTTGGTGCTGTAGCCGTCATTGAGATGGGAGTAGCGGTAGTTACCGTCCTGGTTGAAGAAGCCGACCATCGCATAGTAGCGTGCGCGCTTGCTTCCTCCCCTGAGGGACAGTGTGTAGTTCTGCTGGATGGCAGGACGGAAGGCATAGTCGAAAAGGTCAATGTTGTAACCGAGACCGTCCGTATTGTCACCCTTGGCCCTGGACCAGTTGTCAATCATCTGCTGGGAGTACATCTTGGACTGCACGTAAGCATCTGTCTCCCAGTTCGGATTGTCATTCTTGAGGGCCTGGTTGTAGAGTCGCGCGTAGTCGGCCGAACCGAGATAATCCGGATAGGAAACCGGCTCCGCGATACCTACCTGGGCCTTGAACTCTACGGTCGGCTTCTCCTGAGGGGCACCCCTCTTGGTGGTCACGATGATGACACCGTTGGCGCCGCGGATACCGTAAACGGCTGTCGCTGAGGCATCCTTGAGGATGGAGAATGTCTCAATCTCGTTAGGGTCAAGGCTGGAGAGGCTTCTTTCGACTCCGTCAACGATGACAATCGGAGACTGCGCTCCCGAGGTATATGAGGAAATACCGCGAACTGCGAAGCTGGCCTGGTCCTTACCAGGCTCACCACCGCCGAACTGGGTCACGGTAAGACCCGGAAGACGTCCCGCGAGGGCGTTGGTCACATTGGCACTCGGGCTCTGGGTGAGGTCCTTCACATTGACTGAGGAGATGGAACCGGTCATCGTGGCCCTTTTCTGGGAGCCGTAACCGATCACGACTGTCTCCTCGAGGGAAACGGCCTCGGCCTTGAGAGTCACATTGATATTGGCTTTTCCGGCCAGCGGATATTCCATCGTGGTGAAGCCAATGAAGGAAATGATGAGAGTAGCCTCTGAATAAGGTACAGTGATGGAGAATTTACCGTCGCCGTCGGCAATGGTTCCTGTGTCGGTACCCTTCACCATAATGTTGGCTCCGGCGACAGGAATCCTGTCTTCATCATAAATCACGCCTGTTACGACTGTCTTGCCATCCTGCGGGCCGGTGGCCGCCCTGGCTGATGCGACAGGAACCAGGCATAGGAAGAGAATCAGGGACGCTGCAATGTTCCGCAATGTCCCGGCAAAGCTCTTTGGTCTAGTTGGTCTCATAATAATAATGTTAGTGGATAGTAAGCAAGCCGGCCATTGTGCATGCAATAAGCCCTTTGCTTTGCCGCAAACATAGCGATAAACCGTTTAATGACATTTCCGCCCATCAGCCTAATTGGTATCCTAATCGGCATCATGCTGTTCAGGATAACAATTTGTCCACTTTTGTTACAGGCCGGAAACGTCGCGGAGAAAATCGAAGACCTTGTCCTGAGGGGCATCCTTCAGGATGACATTCTTTGAGGAATCCAGAAGATAGAGAGAAGGGATGGCCCGGACACTGTAGAGCTGGTCTGTCCGGATGATATAGTTGTGGTCATAGCCGCTGATCCATCCGGAAGGATATCCGGCGGCATATTCCCGCCATTTGTCAAGTTCCTGGTCAATATAGACGTTCACCACGGCCAGACGTCCTGATGCCTGCATTGATTCAATGAATGGTTCCGAGACCAGCGCATCAGTGATTTCCTTGCAGGACTGGCATCCCGGATTGGAGAAGAAAAGCAATGTGTAATCAGCCTTGACCCCGTACAGAGTATGCCTGCGGCCGGCAAGGTCGGTGAATGAGAAATCCGCAGCCGGTGACCCGATACGGTTCAGGCGGCACATCGATGCATCGTACGAATATGCCGGCTTCATATCCTCCTTTACCGCAGGAGAATGCGCAAGTCCCTCGACAAAAGGCAGATAGAACTCCTCGTTCCTTACAGGAGAATTCGGGTCATAGAAATATTTATGCGCAAGGAAGGTGATTGTCTCGAAGACATTGGAGGAGGTATCCCTGAGCTCAATGGCTTCTGCGCGGGAAAATAGCCTGGCCACGGAACTGATGGCTGTCCTGACATCGGTCTGCCAGAGAATGGCGGAATATGTGCCGAAGCTGTTTTCCACCTCCTGTCTCGTCACTCCGCTGACCAATGCGGAATCGCATCGGCCGGTGAACGAGGTATCGAGAAACCTGTCCCAGAAATGCTCTGCGGCATAGACTGACAGTTCGGCCGGATCAGTGATCATTCCCGGAACCTCCATTGCGGGGAACTTCCGGACCTGCACTGATGCCGGTGCGGAGCTGCCGCCTCCGCCACAGCCGGAAAGCATTGATCCGGCCAGCAGGGCGATAATGGGCAGAATCCTGATTGACAGATATTTACAATTCAGAATCATTAATTGGCATTCTCTGCGATCTTGGCCTCGGAGATATTGATGATGAAGTCACCCATCTTCTCCAGCTCGGCAACGATATCCATATAGAAGACGCCCACCTGGTAATTGTAATCAGGGTTCTCCTCGATATTGATGATATGCTCCTCGCGGAGGGTGTTGCGGTACTCGTTCAGGTTGTACTCGGCGTCATTGGAATTGGTGATGTCCTTGAGCGCATTGTAAGGAGTCTTCATGTTCTCTATCATTGCCTTGAAGGCTACATCAAGAAGGTCGCACATCCTGCCGAGACGCTTGAGCTGCTCCTCGTCGAAGGTCTTGCCGTGCTCGTTCCTGCGGGCAATCATCCTGCCGATGGCCTCGCCCGAGTCACCGAGGCTCTCCAGCTCTCCGATAATCTTGTACATTCCCTTGATGCGTCTTGAAGACACCTCGGAAATCTCTCCCTTCGAAACCTCGTTGAGATAGGCCGCGATTTCGTATTCGATACGGTCCGTGATGCCCTCATACTTGACAAGCTTTGCCCTGAGGTCCTCGAACTTTGAAGAATCCGTCTCGGAAAGAGCGGCCCTCGCATAGTTGAAGCCATTGTAGCAGATCTCGGAGAAGTGCACAATCTCCTGCTCCGCCTCGTCAAGGGAAAGCTCAGCCGTGGAGAGAGGACCACCCTGGATGAACTTGAGACGGAAGACTTCCTCCTCGCCCTTACACAAGTTTCTCAATCTGAGGCACAACCCAGATGAGCATCATCGTGTTGGCGAGGTTGAATATGGTGTGGAGGGTGCAGACTCCGTAGAGAACGGAGGTCTTGAGAGCCGGGTCGGAATCAATCATTGTAAGATCCGCTACGGTAGGGTCGGCAAGACCGAGGGAGGAGACAACCTTTCCGATCAGCCAGAGGAACGGGTGGAATATTATCAGCACCCAGACAACTCCGAAAATATTGAAGACCGTATGCGCCCTGGCAGCCCTCTTGGCAGAGTAGTTGGCCACGGAAGCGGCGATGTTGGCGGTAATGGTGGTTCCGATGTTCTCACCGAGCACCATTGCGGCAGCCATGTCAAAGCCGATCCAGCCGTTGGACACGAAGACCATGGTCAATGCCATAGTGGCGCTGGAGGCCTGCAGGACAATGGTGAGTATGGTTCCGAGTGAAAGGAAAATGAGCACCGAGAGGAATCTGTACTGTGTCAGGTTCTGCACGAATGCCAATGTCTCAGGATGTTCGTCAAGATTCGGGACCGAAGCCTTGAGGGCCGCAAGACCGAGAATCAGGAGGCAGAAACCGATGATGCACTGTCCGATGCTGCGGGTACGGTTGTTCTTGTTGAGAGTGAATATGAATCCTAATGCAACCAGCGGAATGGCGAAGGTGGAGATGTCCACGCTGAATCCGAAAACAGCTATGAGCCATGCAGTTATGGTGGTACCGATATTGGCTCCCATAATCACTCCGATAGCATTTCCGAGGGAGAGGAGACCGGCATTGACCATACTTACCACCATTACGGTGGTGCCGCTCGAGGACTGGATGAGAGCCGTGATGATGATACCCGTGATGACTCTCTTGAGCCTTGTGGATGTCATTGCGGCGAGGAATGACCTGAGTTTGTCGCCGGCTGCTTTCTGAAGACCTTCACTCATCAGTGTCATTCCGTACAGGAACATTGCCAGGGCACCGAAAAGGGTGAGGATCTGAAGTAGGATTTGCATAAATAATAGTTTTACCGTATGTTTCCGGATGCAAAAATATAAAAAATAGTTAGATTTGCCGACGGTTGGGCAACAGATTTCTCAACTCCGGATAATAATGACGAAAACAGCTTGTGATTTCAGCATAAAGGCGGCATTGACAATAATTTGCCTCGCTCTGTCAATGATGGCCGCAAAGGCCCAGTTCTACAGTCTCGGAGACGACCCGGGAAGACTCCGCTGGCGTACTTTCGAGACACCTCATTACCGGATTGTATACCCTCGCGGATCAGATTCCCTCGCATTGGTTTACGGCAATGAGTTTGAAAAATATGTGCAGGCGGAGGCCATAAGTTCCGGCATGACCCTGAAGGACGGGAAAAAGAGGAAATTCCCCCTCCTGATCCACGCCTGGAACGGAATCTCCAATGCGGCCGTTACCTGGGCCCCGAAGCGTCTCGACATTTTCACCCTCCCTTCCGTCTATGACCCGGAACCGATGCCGTGGACGACCAATCTGGCCATTCACGAGGGCAGGCACATCTCCCAGATGCAGCTCGGATACAAGGGCTGGCTGAAGCCGCTGACCTGGCTGCTCGGGGACATGGCGCCCGGAGCATATTCGGCATTGTGGCCGAGCACCTGGCTGCTTGAGGGAGATGCCGTCATAGCGGAGACAGCCCTCACAGGCTCAGGGCGCGGCCGTTCCTCAGACTTCCTGGAATATTACCGTACGGCATTCCCGGAGGGCATTTCAAGGGATTGGTACAGCTGGAGATACGGCTCCTACAGGCATTATTCTCCAGACCACTACGCACTGGGATACATCACTGCCGGCGGTGTGAGATATTTCTACGACGACCCTCTGTTCACGGAAAGGTATTTTTCCAGAATCCAGAGGAATCCGTTCCGCTTCTTCAACACGCAGAAGACGGTCAAGGCCGCCTCAGGAATGAAGTTCAGGAAGACATTCAGGTCTATCACGGATTCGCTCAGGACAATCTGGGAGGAGGAGAGGCAGGAGCGTGGACCATTCATTCCATCGGACAGGCTCTCGGATGAAACCAATTGGTATACAAAGCTTTATGGCAATGTCTATGCGAAAGGCAGCATTTATGCCGTATGCTCCGGAATCGCAGATGCGCCCATGCTTGTGAGAATCGACCCCGCCACCGGAGACATGGAGAAGCTCCGTCCGTTCGGGAGAGGGACGAGCAGGCTCTCATATGCCGACGGAAAACTCTGGTGGAGCGAGACAGCCCAGGATGAGAGGTGGACATTGCAGAATGACTCCCACATAAGATATTACGACTTGGAGACCGGCAGAATGAGGTCCCTGACCAATGGAGCAAGATACTACAATCCATCCCCTTCCCCGGACGGAAAATATCTCGCCGCAGTGTCGGTTCCGAGGGAAGGCGGTACTGAAATCGTGCTGATCTCCACCGCTGACGGCAATGTCGCCAGAACCTTCAGAATCCCCGGACATCTTCAGGCCACGGAGGTCTGCCAGGTGGGGAAAACATTGATATTCAGTGCAATATCCGATAAGGGATTCGGGTTTTACAGCATTGGGGAAGATGGTTCCCTGAACTG
>SFPH01000025.1 GCA_004552115.1 Bacteroidales bacterium | reverse complement strand
GAGATTCTCCCTGTCAATCCTGCTGCGCTCATTGGAGCCGAAGCCGATCACCTGGGTATTGAGTCTCTGGGCTATCCTGGACTCGATTCCCTCGAATGCGCCTCCGCAGATGAAGAGGATGTTCTGGGTGTTCACGTGGATGAACTCCTGCTCAGGATGCTTCCTTCCTCCCTGTGGAGGGACATTTACGACGCTGCCCTCGAGAAGCTTGAGCAAGGCCTGCTGTACGCCTTCCCCGGACACGTCGCGGGTGATGGACGGGTTGTCTCCCTTCCTCGCGATCTTGTCGATCTCGTCAATGAAGACTATGCCCCTCTCGGCCTTCTGGAGATTGTAGTCAGCCTCCTGCAGAAGCCTGGAAAGCAGACTCTCCACATCCTCTCCCACATAGCCGGCCTGAGTCAGCACCGTAGCGTCAACTATCGTGAACGGAACGTCGAGAAGCTTGGCTATCGACTTGGCCAACAATGTCTTGCCGGTACCCGTCGGACCTACGAGGAGGATATTGGACTTCTCCAGCTCGATCCCGTCGTCCGGCTTGTCCACGAGATTGTGGTTGATTCTCTTGTAATGATTGTAGACAGCCACGGACAGAAGCTTCTTCGCCCTGTCCTGCCCGATCACGTACTGGTCGAGGAATTCCTTGATCTCCTTAGGCTTTTTCAGCTTTGAGATCGGGCCCTCAGCCGGCTCATACGTATGCTGGGCAGACTTCAGATAGTCAGCCGCATTGATTATGCAGTCACTGCAGATATGGGCGTCCTGAAGTCCGCTGAAAAGAAACGGGACCTGGCTTTCCGGCCTTCCGCAGAACATGCAGCAAGGTTCATTCCTGTTGTTCTTCTTTGCCACTATTTCCTTCCTTTCAATATTTCATCTACCATTCCATACTCCTTAGCCTCTGCCGCAGTCATCCAGAAATCCCTGTCGCCGTCAGCGAAGACTTTCTCGTACGGCTGTCCGGAATGCTCTGAAATGATATTGTAGAGCTCGGTCCTTGTCTTCTCGATTTCGTGTGCGGCAATGAGAATGTCGGAAGCCTGTCCCTGGGCACCGCCGAGAGGCTGATGAATCAGAACGCGGCTGTGCTGCAGGGCTGAACGCTTGCCCCTGGCTCCTGCGCAGAGGAGGACCGAACCCATCGAGGCAGCCATGCCGGTGCAGATCGTGGCCACGTCCGGCTCGATTATCTGCATCGTGTCATAGATCGCAAGACCCGAGGACACCTGGCCTCCCGGAGTATTGAGATAGAGGGAGATGTCGGCGTTGGCATCGGCTGAGGCCAGGAAAAGCAGCTGGGCAACTATGATGTTGGCCACGTCATCGTCAATCGGCACGCCGAGGAAGATGATTCTGTCCATCATCAGCCTGCTGAACACGTCCATCGAGGCCACATTGAGCTTCCTTTCCTCGATAATCGTAGGATTGATGTACGAATCAACCGCCGAATGATAACGATGAAGGGTCATGGAACTGATTCCACGACCCATATTCGCAAATTTATCAAATTCGCTTCTCATATTGAAGTATCTGATATGCAACTCTTGACTGAGACAATATTAAAGCTCACGGAACTTCTCGACTGAAACGGTCTTCTTCCTGAGGGAGACAACACCCTTAACAGCCTCGATAACCTTCTGGTTCTCAACGTTCTCGATAATTCTGCGGCTGGTATTCTCGTCCTTCATCACGCGCTCTGCGCTCTCGGCGAGAATCGTATCCGGAACGTTGCCCATTCCGTACTGTGCATACTGGTATGCAACGTAGGCCTTTGCAGCCTCCTCGACCTCCTCCTTCTTTATATCGAGGGAGAACTTCTCCATAAGATAGCTCCTCACGAGCTGCCAGCGGTAATCCTCGAAGAATGCAGGTGCCTCCTTCTCGATCTCCTCCATGGTGAACTTGCCCTCATTGATACTGAGCAGCCATCTCTTCATGAACTCCTCCGGTACCTTGACATCGGCCTTCTTCATGAGATAATCCCTGATATCCTTTGAGAGCCTGTAGTCTGACTCCTGCTTGTAGTTCTCCACGAGACGCTCCTCAACGGCCTTGTCGAACTCCTCTGAATTGTGAACCTTGTCCTCTCCGAAGATCTTGTCGTAGTTCTCCTGGTTCTCCTCTGCAGGGGCGAAGGTCTTGACCTCCTTTACGGTAACGTGGAACTCAAGCTCCTCTTTCTTCACCTTGAGCATGTATGCCCTGTCGGTCTCGTCCGTGAAAGCCTCATTGACATTGACATCGAACTGGTCGCCGACCTTTGCTCCGGCAAACTTGGCCTTTGCGTCGCCGGCCACATTCCTGACAGCCACATAGGCGCCCTCGACATTCCTGCCCTCCTGGGAGAAATCAACGATCACGAAATCCTCCTCGCCTGCGGTCTCCGCGTCAACGAGAGAGCCGAACTGGCGGAGAAGATTGTCCTTCATCTCCTTCTTTGCGATGTCGCTTACTTCGATGTTGTAGTAAGTGATCTTGTCGTCCTTGCCGAGTTCGAAGTTCACCTCTGACGCTGTCGCAATGTCGAACCTGAATGTGAAGTCATTGCCGGACTTCCACTCGAGCTCGGCCTGGTCTGCGCTCGGAAGAGGCTCGCCCACCATCTTGATGTTGTTGTCCTTGATGAAGCCGTTGATGGCGTCGGAGAGAATCCTGTTGACAGAGTCCACCAGAACCCTTTCGCCATATACCTTCTGTATCAATGACATCGGTACCATTCCCTTCCTGAAGCCCTTGAACTCCGCAGTCCTCCTGCACTTGTTGAGTTCCTTCTTCTCATTTTCAGCGTAATCAGCGTGAGCTACTTCGATAGTCAGCTGGAGATTGAGATCGTCAATCTGGTTCTTTACAATATTCATTTGCTATAGTAATTTTTATATTTTTACCGTTCAAACTGCAGAATATTTCCGGCACCTCCGGGCACAGTCCGCAAAAAGTCTGCAAATTTAATCATTTTCATTGGAAATATCAACGGTCTGCCCCTCCTATCGTCCCTCCGGGCTAAGGATTGTTCTTGGGATACTCGACCCTCTCGTGGTAAATCTGTGCAAGATAGGACTTGAGCACGGATTTGATCCTGGTCAGGTCCTTCAGGGAAATGTCGGAGTCGTCCAGCTGGCCGGCATTGATCTTGGCCGAGACTATATCCTCGACGAACTTGTCGAACGTCTCCTTCGAGTTGTCCTTCAATGTTCTCGAGGCGGCCTCAAGAGTATCGCATATCATCACTATCGTCTGCTCCTTGGTCCATGGCTTACGGCCGTCATAGAAGAATGCCGCGGAATCATCCGGGTCCCCGCCCTGCTCCTTGAACTTGTTGTAGAAATATGCGGTACTGCTGGTCCCGTGATGGGTCAGGATGAAATCTGAAACCACCTCAGGCAGATTATACCTGGATGCCAGGGCCATTCCGTCCTTCACGTGGCGGATGATCATGGTCGCGCTCTCCTTAGGGGAAAGCCCCTGGTGATAGTCGGTGCCGAGGCTCTCGTTCTCGACGAAGCACAGAGGATTCTCGGTCTTGCCGATGTCGTGATAAAGGGCTCCAGCCCTGACCAGCAGCACATTGGCATCAATGCTGCGGGCAGCGGCATCAGCCAGGTTCATCACCTGGAGGCTGTGCTGGAATGTCCCCGGAGCCTTCTGGGCCAGGATCCTCAGCAGCTTGTTGTTGGTATCTGCCAGTTCGAGAAGCCTGGAGTTGGATACCAGCCCGAAAATCTTCTCGAAGAGATAGATGAAAGGATATCCTGCCACGGACAGTATCGAGCCGATGAACAGATATGCCATCAGGGTGTAGTCGGAGAATGCCGAGCCGTCATTGATCAGCCTGAATCCGACAAAGGTCAGCAGCAGGGCGATGAATACTATCAGGGCCGTCACAAACTGACGCCAGCCCCTGTTGTAGAACTGGAACACGTACATCGTGATGACACCGGCCACGAGATAGAGCACGAAAAGCTCGATGCCGTTATGTGCGAAAATAAGAAGCGGCAGCAGGGAGAGGACATAAACCGGCAGCACAACCCTCTTCTTGAAGAATGCCAGCAGGAACAGTGCCTCCAGGGAAAACGGCGTCATATAGAGGAGTGACGGGTCCGCCGCATCCACGCTCACCGATGCGAAAGCGGCCAGCAGGAAGATGAACAGAAGATAGACAAATCTGTTCATTTCGCTGAAAATCGCCGGATTGGTGTAGAATATCGACAGGAAGAGAATCAATATCAGGGCAAGGGCGATGAGAGCATTTCCCGTCCACAGCAATGCCCTCGGCCCATCGTATCCGAGGCTGGCCTCATATTCCGCCTTGTACGAATCCAGCATCTGGGCAATCTCGGCAGTGACTATCTCCCCCTTGGTCACAATCAGCTGTCCTGCATTGACATAGCCTCTTGTAGGAGATATGAAGTCAACAGACTCGGCGTGCACCAGATCCGTGGTTTCCTTGTCATAGATGAGGTTGGGCGCAAAGATGTCGAATACTCCGGAAGCCGTGAGGAGAGAATCGACAGGTCTGCCCGGAAACTCCCTCTTCACCCTGGACAGCACGGCAGCCTTCGCTCCCGACAATGTATATATGTCGGTAGCGGGACATTTCACCGCCCTCTTGTCCTTCTGTATGAAGATCACGGGGTTTACAGAGGACAGATTCTCCTCTGAAGCCGAGGCCTCGTCGGCCATGACTCCCTTGTCATAGACATCCAGGATGGCCTCCTGCGCGGATGACCATAGAGCCGGATTGTCTGAAATCCGAAGACCTGAAAAGTCCTCGATGATCTTCAGCAGCACATCCTCCGATAGCCTGTAGCACGGAACGACCCTGGAGCCGGCCGCATCCTTCTCGGCCTGAAGCTGCTCAGGAGTCTTCAGAATAGGGAATTCAATCTCCGAAATCAGGGTCTCGTAAGTCCACGGCGAACCCTTCTTGTAGTCATAGTTGAACTTGCCCGTCTTAGGCATTATCGCCACGAGCAAGACGAAAAGAATCAGAAGACAAAGATAAATCTTCGGATTCCTGGGTATCCCGGTTTTTGCCATAATCCAGATATTTCCTCCCGGGAAAGGGCAGAACTATTCCTTGTGGAAAGGACTGCCCGCCTCCCTGGCTATGAAACTATAGGTCAATTTATCCGTAAGCCTCGGGAAAAGCCTGTGAGCCAGGACTGTAACCTTGCCGAGACCGGTCAATATCATTTCGGACCTGCGCTTGCGCAGACCCTTTGCAAGATACTCTGCACACTCCTCGGCGGACATCAGCTTGCCTTCGTCGAGCGGAGTCTCACCCTGTGCCGAGCCGTCAGCCACCAGTGCTGCGTTCCTGACATTGGAGGAGGTGTAGCCAGGGGCAAACACCATGACGTGAAGTCCGTCATAGAGATGCTCGATACGGATCGTGTCGAGGAATCCCCTGATCGCATATTTGGACGAAGAGTATCCCGTCCTGGCAGGCAGGGCGGAATAGCCGGCGATGGAAATGACTCCGACCACCGAGCCCTTCGTCTCCAGAAGATAAGGAAGCGCATACTTGGTGCAGTTCACAGTGCCCCAGAAATTGACATCCATCAGTCTGTGTATGACCTTGAGGTCAAGGTCCTTGAACATTGCCCTCATGGAAATTCCGGCATTGTTCACGAGAATGTCGATTCGGCCGAACTTCTCCACTGTCTTCTCGATCAGATTGCGGCAGTCGTCCTCCACCGAGACATCAGTCTTTACACAGAGAACATGATCCGGATCAGGGTTCACTGAAGGGGCCTCAGCCTCAAGCACATCGAGATGCCTGGCGGCCATCACCACCTTCGCCCCGCAGCTTCCGAATAATCTGGCAGAAGCCAACCCGATTCCCGAGCTGGCTCCTGTTATGATTATTACCTTATCCTTGAAATATTTCTTGTCCATAGGATATGCTCCGAAGGATTATTCCACAGTCATCGCGGCGATGTCATCTCCGTCGTAAGCGCCGGCATCGAGCTTGGCCTTGATTTCCTTGAAGGCATTGAGTGTGTACTCGACATCCTCCATTGTATGGGAAGCGGTGCTGACAATGCGGAAAATGACCATTCCCTTAGGAATGACAGGATAGATGACCATGGAGCAGAAGATGCGGTAGTTCTCGCGGAGATCCTTGGCCATCTTGGTAGCCTGGGCCACGCCGCCCTTGATGTGTACAGGTGTAACGCATGCCTCTGCCTCTCCGATGTCGAATCCCTCCTTCCTGAAGCCGTCCTGGATGGCTTTGGTGATCTGCCAGCATTTCTTCCTGAGCTCGTCTCCTTCCGGGGACATGATGATTTCCAGACGCTTGGTATTGCCGATCACGAGCGGCATAGGCTGCGACTTGGCATACATCTGGGAGCGCATATTGGCCCTGAGATAATTGATGATCTTGTGAGGACCTGCCACAAAACCTCCGATAGATGCCATCGACTTGGCGAAAGCTCCGATGTAGATGTCGATGTCATCCATGCATCCGAGAGCCTCTGATGTACCGCGGCCATGCTCTCCGAGGAGACCGAAGCCGTGAGCGTCGTCGATCATTATGCGGAAGCTGTATTTCTTCTTGAGAGCAGCGATCTTGTCGAGCTTTCCGAGAGCTCCGGTCATTCCATATACGCCCTCTGTGATGAGGAGAACTCCGCCTCCGTTGGCATCAGCCTCGGCGCAGGCCTTGGCGAGAACCTTCTCGCAATCCTCAATGTTGTTGTGGCGATATTTGTACTTGCTGCCGAGATGGAGACGGATACCGTCAAGCAGACATGCGTGGCACTCGGCATCATAGACAATGACATCGTGACGTGAAGTCAGGGCGTCGATAGTGGACACGATTCCCTGGTATCCGAAGTTGTAGAGGAAAGCGTCCTCCTTCTTCTCGAACTCGGCGAACATCTTCTCGAGCTTCTCGTGATATCTGGTATTTCCGGAAAGCATCCTGGCTCCCATCGGATAGGCCAGGCCCCACTGTGCGGCAGCCTCGGCGTCAGCCTTGCGCACCTCAGGATGGTTTGCGAGTCCGAGATAATTGTTGAGACTCCAGTTGAGAACTTCCTTGCCGTTGAAAATCATGTGAGGGCCGAGTTCTCCTTCGAGACGAGGGTACATATAGTAGCCGTAGGCCTTGTCAAAATACTGTCCGATAGGACCGCCCGAATCTCTCTCGATTCTGTCAAAAATGTCTAACATATTGGTTTGAATTTTAGATTGTCTTCGTAATTTCTTTTATGCGTCGATATTGGCGTAGTGCGCATTCTCCTCGATGAATCTGCGTCTCGGCGGCACATCGTCGCCCATGAGCATGGAGAACGTCCTCTCCGCCTCTGCAGCATTCTCGATGGTGATTCTGCGGAGTCTCCTGCGGTCCGGGTCCATGGTGGTATCCCAGAGCTGCTGGTCGCTCATCTCGCCGAGACCTTTGTAACGCTGCACGGTGACGCCCTTGTCGGTGCCCTTGCCCAGCTGGGCTGTAGCCTCGTTCCTCTGCTCCTCGGTCCAGCAGTAAATCTCCTCCTTGCCCTTCTTCACGAGGTAGAGCGGCGGAGTGGCGAGATATACATAACCGTTGCGGATAAGGTCCAGCATATATCTGAAGAAGAATGTGAGAATCAATGTTGCAATGTGGCTTCCGTCCACATCGGCATCGGTCATTATTATGACCTTGTGGTATCTGAGCTTGCTGAGATCCATCCTCTTCTCCCCGGTCTCGTCCTCCTTGGCCACGGTCACGCCGAGAGCCGTGTAGATGTTGCGTATCTCCTCGCTGTCGAAAGCCCTGTTCTCGGCCGCCTTCTCCACGTTGAGAATCTTTCCCCTCAGCGGGAGAATCGCCTGAATCCTCCTGTTGCGGCCCTGCTTGGCGGTACCGCCTGCGGAATCTCCCTCGACCAGGAAGAGCTCGCATTTCTCCGGGTCCCTCTCGGAGCAGTCTGCCAGTTTGCCCGGCATTCCGGCCCCTGACATGACGGTCTTGCGCTGAACCATCTCGCGGGCCTTCCTGGCTGCAGTCCTTGCGGTAGCCGCCAGAATGACCTTCTCAATGATGATCTTGGCGAATTTCGGGTTCTCCTCAAGATACTGGTCCATGGCAGCGGAGGTCGCCTGTGAAACCACCGAAGTCACCTCGCTGTTTCCGAGCTTGGTCTTGGTCTGACCCTCGAACTGAGGCTCGGCCACCTTCACGGAAACCACAGCGGTAAGTCCCTCGCGGAAGTCCTCCTGGGAGAGCTCGACCTTCACCTTCTCGAGAAGCTTGTTCCTGTCGGCATAGTTCCTCAGGGATCTCGAAAGACCCATCTTGAAGCCCTGGAGATGGGTTCCTCCCTCAATCGTATGGATATTGTTGACGTAGGAAAGAATGGTCTCCTTGTAGCCGGTATTGTACTGGAGGGCAATGTCGATAGGAATTATCTTGTCCGAAGTCACGCAGACAGGCTCCGGAATGAGTTCCTCCGCATTGGCGTCAAGGTACTGGATGAACTCCTTGAGGCCGGCCTCTGAAAAGAACTCCGCAGACTTGTAGATCTTGTTGCCGGTAGGGACATAGTTGTCGTTGGCGTCGGTCACGAACTCGTCCACCAGAGTCCTCATGTCGGTGAGGGTGATGTGGATACCCTTGTTCAGGAATGCAAGCTCGCGCATCCTGCTGGCCAGAGTGTCGTAGTCATATACAGTGGATGTCGTGAAAATCTCGGGATCCGGATGGAAAGTGACCGTGGTACCCGTGTCATGGCACTCGCCCACTACCTCGACCGGGCCGAGCGGCTTGCCCTTGGAATACTCCTGACGGAATACCTTGCCCTCCCTGTGAACCTCGGCCACGAGTTTGTCGGACAATGCGTTCACGCATGATACTCCGACTCCGTGGAGACCTCCTGAAACCTTGTAGCTGTCCTTGTTGAACTTACCTCCGGCGTGAAGCACAGTGAGAACGACCTCAAGGGCGGACCTGTGCTCCTTCGGGTGCATATCGGTAGGGATACCTCGTCCGTTGTCCTGGACTCGGATGGAATTGTCTTCAGTGATAGTAACCTCGATGTGGTCGCAGAAGCCGGCCATAGCCTCGTCAATACTATTGTCAACCACCTCATACACAAGGTGATGCAAACCCCTCACCCCAACATCTCCAATGTACATTGACGGCCTCTTCCTGACAGCCTCCAATCCCTCGAGGACCTGAATACTGCCGGCGGAATACTGCTCCTCGGCCTCGCGCATCTTTTCGTTTTCTTCCATTTGACTTATTTTTTCATTGTCTCTTACTTGGATGTCCGGACGGATACCGATGACGGAACCGTACAGAAACATGTCCCGTTCCGCAATGCGCAGAACAGGACACAAATTTAGCCATTTTCAATGAAAATTCAAAATGCGGACTATTGCTTTCCGCAGAGATATCTCAGCCAGAATGCCCGGTTCTCCTCGATGAAATGAGTGCCCTGATAGCCGCGGTAGCCATGCATTCCGTCAGGATAGATCATGAACTCGAACTTCTTGCCCTGCTTCTGCAGCTCGTCGATCAGCTGAAGGGTATTCTGGAAATGAACATTGTCGTCACCGGTGCCGTGAGTGAGCTTGAGCATGACAGGCTCGATGCCTTCCGTGAACTCGTTCTTCACAGGATATGAGGAGACGTGGTTGATCACGCGGGAGTCCCTGTATCCGTCCGGATTTGTCTGCGGGGTCTCCATGAACCTTTCGGTATAGTGACTGTCGTACAGGGCCCAGTCATACACTCCGCCTCCGGCAATGCCGTAATGGAAATAATCGGAAGCCGTGAAGAGGAGCATTGCAGTCATAGTGCCTCCGAAGGAGAAGCCCTCCACGCCGATTTTGTCAGCCTGGACATAAGGCAGGGACTGAAGCCATTTGGCCCACTCCACGAAGTCCCTGATTTCCAATGTATTGAGATGACAATAAGTCTCTTTCATTGACCTGAGGGGCATCAGGACCGCCGTAGATGTCCACATGGACCGGATATTTCCGGGAAGGGTCGAAATCCTTCGGGTAAGTGATGGCGGCGGGCAGCCTGTGTCCGTCCACCTCGATGTGCACCAGCTGAGGGAGGGCGTAAGCGGATGCATCATACTCCGGACCCTGCATATCCGCCACCTTGAATGCAGACGCTGCCGGCCTGTAACCGTACCTGATTCCCTTGCGGGCGCCGGAGCTGATGAGTTTGCGGGCTTTCCAGGCCTGGGACGCCGAAGCTGTCTCATATCCCCAGATCTGGGTAGGAGTTGTATAGTTGGAGAGATATGCGATGAAGCCTTGCGCACCCTGGAGTCCCTGGAAGCGGTGAAATACACCTCGCCCTTGTCCTCACGGATGAGGTTGACCCTCCAGTTCGGGCCGTCGGTGAGCCGTTTGAGCGTCTTGCCGTCGTATGAAAGATAATAAATCTGCTGCCAGCCGGTCTCGAAGCTGCGGGCCATGTAGAGGCCGTCACTGGAGAAAAGCATACCGTCAATCCAGTCCAGCCAGGTCTTGTACTCTTCGTGGTAAATATGCTTCCTGGACCCGTCAGAGGCGGAAACGCTGTAAAGGTCCAGGGTATTCTGGATCCTGGGCTCACGAGCAATGAAGAATTCCCTGCTGTCCGCGCCCCAGAAAGGAATGCCGAAATACTGGTCCTCATTCTCGTCGAAATCAGCCCAGACAATGCCGGCGCCGGGCCTGTCCAGATCGGCTATTCCGATGCGGACCTTCGGGTT
>SFPH01000248.1 GCA_004552115.1 Bacteroidales bacterium | reverse complement strand
AGATCTGGCGTCTCCGTTGCTGGAGAGATCCCCGCTCAGGACAATGGAAGCCTTCCCGGCTTTACGCCTCTTCTCCGGTTCCTCCCAGTCAAAATATCCCTCATTGTCCTCTTTCTCAGCATCTTCATTGCCAATGATTTCCTCCGGGCGGGACCCATCCTCGTCCTTCAGAGCCTCTCGCCTGAACTTCCGCCTTACGGGCCACTGCGCTTCCCGCCTGTGCAGGAGCAGACCTCTGTCCTTCATCAGCCTGTGTCCTCACCGGCTCGGCAGTCTCCGCCAGCCATCCTGTTTCCGTCTCGTCTGAAGCGGCTTTCATGGCCGGCTCGCTGTTGAGCTCAAGTACATCGGCCAAAGCCTCCCGCGTCTTTCCTTCATCTACTGCAATATCCTCTGACACAAGACTTTCCTTACTGTTATCCGGCCACAGGACAACGGCCAGAAGAACGGCGGCTGCAGCTGCGGCCACCGCAGATGTGCGACGAAGCCACAGAGGCAGAACACGTCTGCGCTCCACGGCATCCAGCCTCTCGAAGACGGCATCGCAAAGCTGCCGGGGAACCTCTTCCTCAGCATTCTCAAGCGCCGCCCTGAAGCATTCGTCGAAATCTTTATAATTGTCCTTCATTACTTTCTTTTCCTTATCATTTCCTGCAGCATCTGGCGGGCCCTGTTGAGCTGGGAGCGCGAAGTGGCGGATGTTATTCCGAGAGCTTCGGCGATCTCCTTGTGCGAATAGCCTTCGACCGCGAACATGTTGAAAACAGTCCTGTAGCCGGCTGGCAGAGACATTACCAGACGCATCATTTCCTTATATCCCATATCCTGGACCGGAGTGGGCTGACTGTCGCCAAGACCCCATGCCGTCTCTATAGTGTCGCTCATTTTCAGAGCGTCATTCTTCCGCAGGGACATAAGTGCAGTATTGACGAAGATCTTCCTTGCCCATCCCTCGAATGACCCCCTCTCGTCATAGTCTCCCATTTTCGTGAACAGCGTCACGAAGCCGTCCTGGAGTATGTCCTGAGCCTCATCCCTGCTTCCCATATAGCGGATGCAGACGGCGAACATCCTGGGTGCCAGAGCATTGTACAGACTCCTCTGTGCCGCCCTGTCACCCTTCCTGCAGCCTTCGATGAGCTCTGTGTAATCAGGCTTCTCCATTCCTACGGGGCATTCGGTGAAATAGTCCGGTTAATAAGATGCAAATTAATGCAGAAATGTTGCATGGGGAATTCCTTCAGTCAACCCCTGCGCTTCCATCATCCTCAAAAATAGTCATTTTCCCGGATAATACACAATGGAGTGGCGGCATATCTTTTGAGGCTTGGGAGATAATTCATATATTTGTCATCCGGCATCCTCCGAAGGAGCCGTAACATTGGAACATATAAATGAAAAAGATATTGACAGCGGCGGCAGTGGCCGTCATTTCATCAATGCTTCATTCTGTCTGCCCCGCATTTGCCCAGGACAGCAGGAATATATATGACAATCAATTGATTGATGCGGTATCTCTATACAATGAGGGCCGTCTCCGGGAGGCCGAGACCATGCTCGGAAGCATCCTTGCCGCTTCGTGAATGGCTACCTCGACTTGGCAACACTCTGGTTCCAATCAAAATTCGGCATCAAACCGATGCACATTTTCGGGCTCTTGGGCTCGCTGATGTTCGTGATCGGCTTCCTCGCCGTGGTGACAGTGCTGGTCCTGAAAATTGTGGCAATGAGCGTCGACAGCTTCCACTTCTACCTTACCAAGTCGGTATACTTCTACCTCTCGTTGGCATTTATGGTATTAGGTGTACAATTCTTCTGCACCGGCTTCATCGGAGAGATGATCACACGCAACTCACCGGAGCGCAACAACTATCTGATCAACGAAGAATTCTAAAAAATTGAGACACACAAAGATGCTCAATCGGCACATACAGGTTCTTAAGGCAACGGTTATGACCGCGGTCGTTCTTCTGCTGCTCGTCGGCATGGGAGGATGTGGCGATGCATGCTCGGAGAACAAGAATGCGCTCCCCTTGGCAGGCTTCTACAGCAAAGAGATGCCGGGGAGCGAGGTGAGCGTTGACTCCCTCGAGATCAAGGGTGTCGACGTGAAGGGAGATTCGATCCTCTCCTCAGCCGATAAGGTTATCAGCGAAGTCTACCTACCCTTCCGCATCGACAGCGACACGACACGCTACGCCCTGCGGCGCTACGGGCCTCACGCCGGCATCGATACCCTCACCTTCATCTACAACCGCCGTCCGCAGTTGACGAGCATCGAGTGTGGTGTCAGCTATCTCTTCGAGATAATCGATATCCAATATGGCGGTGAACTGATCGACTCGGTGAGTTGCCCGAGGGGTTATATCGACAACGCCAATATCCAGAACTTACACATCTTTCTGAAAGGAGTGACAACAGAACGAGCGCCATGGTAACAAAGATAAGACATATTGTGGCTATACTTCTGATTGCCACCACGACGATAGCTCTACGGAGTCAGAACCCGGAAGGAGAGATAGCTTCCGGCGATAGAATCGTTCAGAACGAGAAGAA
>SFPH01000024.1 GCA_004552115.1 Bacteroidales bacterium | reverse complement strand
GGTCAAAGTCTATCACTCCTGAAGGGGATACTTCCCACGAGAGTGACATATTGGAGGCCTCTGACGGTGAAATGCTTACACTGACAGACGACTCCTCCCCCACTTCAACCGAGGACTTGGCGACAGTGACGGTCACGGATTTTACAGGAATATACTCCACGGTAATCTTGCAGCTTTTGCTGACTCCGGAACCCTGTCCCGTCAGTGTCGTGGTGCCGTTCTTCAGGCCGGCCACATACAGCGAACCGCCGCTTATCTCCAAACTGGCAATGCTTTCATCCGCAATGCTCCAGTCAATGGAAGAAACACTCGCTCCTTCAGGCACTATTCCGGTTACGGATACAATCACGCTCTCTCCCCGGGGAACTTTGAGAGAGGAAGGAATCTGAAATGCAGTCACTTCCACCGGGCGCACCTCCACGTCCGCCACAGCTTCCGCCCCGCCTTCGCATACAGCCCTGATGACCGTCTTGCCGGCTGACACGCCGGTAATGCGGCCCTTGCGTACGGTAGCCACTTCCTTGTCTTCGCTTGTCCACTCGATTACGGCCGTCTCCTGGAGAGAGGATGGTCTGATGGAGAATTCAAGGTCGAATGTATCCCCCTCATCAATGCGTATTCCTTTGGAAGGGATATTGGTGAAGATGATTTCCTCCACCATTCCATTGTTTTCCTCCCTTTCGCATCCGGTCAGCACCACAAGCAGAAGCGGAAGTACTGCGGACATCAATTTCAATTGTCTCATATAGTTCATTTATTTATTATCCTTTTCCAGATAGATTTCAGTTTGCACTTGACGTCACCCCTGTCGGATTTTCGTGCAGAGGACTGCACCGGCTCAGACGACTCCTGCAGAAGAATTGCTTCGAGCCTTTCATCGATAAGGCGCTGCACCTCCTCGTAGGGCATAAGCGGTTCATTTGAGCGACTTCCCATGATAAAGGTTAAAAGTAGTAGTTGAGGGTGAGTCTGCAGCCAAGGTTTTCGGTGCCGTAGAGCAGAGCATTGCTGCCGGGACTTACAAGTCCGTTATACTGTTCCACCTTGCCTGAAAGGGATGAGAAACCTTCATATATGGTGTAGGTCTGTGGCTGGAAGCTGAACATTATAGGCGTGAGGTTCATTGCCAGACCGACGGAAACCCTTTCTGCCAGAAAGACCTCTATTCCTATATCCACCGACAGGCCAATGCCGTGAATATATCCGGAATTGTACCTCTTCAGAGGACGCCCGTAGTCTATTCCCAGTTTGCTCTGGAAATCATTGACTGAACCGGCCTTCATCTCCGAGGTCATAGGCATTGTGGACGGCACATGATTGAGATCTGTCAGTTCGTTGCCATACTGGAATGTCATAGTACCCCCGGCTATCGAGTACATCAGGTCAAAACCATAAACGAACCTGACACAACCTTCGCCAAGGCGCCCTTCATAGCCCAGCTGGAGACTGACGGAATTGAGATTGGAACGCAGGTTGTCCACGACCTTGTTCTCAGTGTCCGGGTCTGCTGCCGCAGCGAGGTCATCCCGCACATACTCCTTATAGTTGATGAGACTTCCGTTGAAACCGAGAGTAGCCCTTACTGCCGCTTTGGATGAGATGAAATATTTGGCACGAACTGCCGCGATAGGATCCTGCGAGAGTATGAACATCTGTTTCGGGCTGGCAGCCAGCTCCTCAATCCAGGCCCCGGCAAACTCTCCCGGCTTGGGCTGCATACGGATGTCCCTTACCATAGTTGCAGGATTGTAGGTGATGCCTACCGACCAGTCCCCCTTCTGGGGAACATAGTATTTCTGTTTCTCCTGGGCAGATGCCGTCAGAACGGCGGCCAGGAGGAGTGCTGTTGACAATATCTTTTTCATAACTCAGTAGTTTCTGTAGTGTCGGAATATCAATACGGCTGGGTGAGGCCTTCGTCGCTGATGTTTGCGGCCGGAGTCATATCCAGCTTGAAATAGCCGGCTTTGCCGCAAAGGATTTCCTTGCTGACCTCGCCAAAGAACCAGGTATCGGTCGATACGTATTTGCCGCCGTCGCTATATGCATAAGACTCACCGAGCATGGAGCAGTTGACCTTGACGCTCATAGTCTTGCCGACAGGGCAGCCGATTTCGGCGCTGAAAAATCCATTATCATCGGTCTTGACTGTCTTCAGGGCATACTCAAGCTTGCCCTCAGCATTCTTGACACCATAGAAAATATGTACAGGGGTTCCACGGTCCACAATCTTCGGGCTCAAGTTTGCCCCGGACTTTCCCACCGCGATGTAACGGGCGTGACCGGCAACTTCAACCTTCACGGGAAGAGTGTCCGCATTGAGAGAAGTCGGCTCCAGGCGCTGGCAGGAGAAGGCCGACAGGATTGCGGCAACGGCCGCGAAGAAGGAAATGATACGTTTCATAATTTTGCAGTTTGTTGGTTGTTTCACTGCTGCAAAATTACCTTCCGAGTCCCCTTCGGGGTTATGAATCGAGTGACTTAAATTATGAATCGAGTGACTTTCTGCGGTTTCGCCACCCGCTTGGAGTATATCCGGTGGCCTTTTTGAAGACAGAACTGAAATAAGCCACATCCTCCACTCCGCAACGCTGGGCTATGTCCCCAATGAGCATATCCGGATTGTCGAGCAGTTTCTTTGCCAGGGAAATCCTTATTCGGCTGATGTACTCCGTTGTGGTCAGACCGGTTATGGCCTTGACCTTGCGGTTGAGCTGTATCCGGGTGATGCAGAGGGCGTCCGCAATTGTATTGTGGTCAAGTTCTCCCGTCTTGAGGCAGTTGTTGACGGCATCCGTAAAATCATTTATGAACTTTCGGCTGGACTCCGGAATACCGCTCAAATCCCGGGCTCCGTCATCGATGGCGGATCTCCACTTCTGCTGAAGCAGACTTCTCTGTTCGAGCAGCTTGACCACCCTGACGTTCAGTTCGTCGGCGTGGAACGGCTTTTCAAGGAAGGCATCCGCACCCGCCTCCAGTCCGGCCATCTTGTCCTCGTGGGTACATTTCGCAGTCACCATTATTACCGGGATATGGTTCAGGGCCCCGGAAGCGCGCAACCTGCGGCAGAATTCGAAACCGTCCATTCCCGGCATCATCACATCGGTGATGATGAGGTCAGGGACTATTGCTGCGGCCCTTTCCAGTCCTTCTGCCCCGTTCTGGGCGAAATAGTAGTTGAAGTCGGAGTTGAGTTGGTTCATCTGCAGTCTCGCAACCTCCGGGGTGTCCTCCACAATGAGGATACGCGTTGCATTCTCCATCCCCTCGTGTACCACATCCTCGTTCGCTTCACACTCCGTTTCCACCACTTCCCGGATAGCGCCTGGCTGCACATAATCATTGAAATCGAAGTGACGGTTCAGTTTCTCGCCGCAGCTCAAAGGCAGGGCGACGATGAAAACCGTACCCTTGCCGACTGCGCTGTGCACTTCTATCCTGCCGTTCATCGCCTCCACATCCAGTTTTACTATGGAGAGTCCCACTCCCGTACCTATGCTCATCGACTGGTCCGGTGCCTGATAGAAAGGCTTGAAAATGTTGCGCAGCACCTCCGGAGCCATACCCTTGCCCTCGTCACAGACAGTGAGTATGAAGTCCTCGTCCTTACACTTGGAAGTCAGCATGATATGCCTGCCCTCAGCAGAAAACTTTATGGCATTGGAAAGCAGGTTGCTGACGGTCTGCTTCACATATTCCGGAATGAAATCCATCTCGACCGAAGGCTCCGCCGGAGAGTAGATTATGCTTATATCCCTGGTTCTGGCATAAGGCCTGTGACATTCGCATATCATAGTTACATAGCCGACAATGTCACCCCTGCAATATTCGGGACGGCGTCCGCTGCCGGAGCTGAGCTTCGCGATGTCGAGTATCTGGTTTATGAGACTGAGAAGACTCTTTCCGTGTCGCATTATGTCCTCGGCGTCCCGGTGGAGAGGACTGTCAACGGGCGTCTCCTTCATTATGTGCCCGGCAGCCGAATGAATGACCGTAAGCGGAGTGCGGAACTCGTGGGTGATATTGGTGAAGAAGTTGCTCTTCATCGTTTCCATCTCCTTGAGCATCTTCTGGTTGCGGTTCCTGAGCGTAATCAGGTATATGAGTACCGCAATGGTGGCGACGGTCAGCAGCAGGGCTATCAGGGACATTGTAAGCAGGGCGTTCCTGCTGCGTCTCTCCGCCTCCCAGCTGCGGTTAAGCATCTCTATTTCGTTCTGTTTACGCTCCCGCTCATAGCCCACTCGTACATTCTGAATATGGTTCAGGTTCTTCTCGCTGGTCACGCTGTCAGCATATTCCCGGCTCCTCACATAGCTCTTCAGAGCCAGGGCGGAATTGCCTCTCTGCTTCTGTATGAGATAGTCCAGACGGTTCACTTCGGCCAGATATTCCATAGAGGATATTCTTTCGGCCTCCTTCGTCGCCTTGCCCAGATAGAAGGACGCCCTGTCCAGATCTCCGGCATTGATATATGCCCGGACAAGGGAAACGGCGGACTCGAGCCAGTGCCATACATCGGAACTGCCCTCCATAATCTCGTATGCCTTGCGGTACTCTTCGATGGCGTTCGCATAGTCCCCCTCTTTCTCAGCCAGGCGGCCGAAATGCGCGTGACAGAGGGAGATGCCCAAATCAGACTTAGCCAGAGTATTGAATTCCAGGGACTTTTCATAATAGAAACGGGCCGAATCCTTCATATCCCTGGACTCCAGGATGGAACCCAGATTTGCATAATTGATGGCCTGTCCCAATGCGCTGCCCAGAGAGGTCTCTCCACTCAGGGCCTGGCGGAAGGCCTTTTCCGCCTCCACATCGTTGCCCATCGTCAACTGCACATTGCCTATGCCGTTGAGACTTACCACCCTGTTCTTGAGAGCTTTCCTGTCCTCGGGATTGCGGGTTCCCGAATACTGGTCACATAGGCTCAGGGCTCTGTAATGCCAGGAAGAAGCTTCGTCGAGTATTCCGAGACGGCGGTAATTGGTGCCTATATTGTTGAGTGCCTGGACTATCTGTAAGGTATCCCTGAGTTTCTCCGCAGCGGCAAGGCCCTTCTTGTGGACATCGATGGCATCGTAGAAACGGCTTTCGTTCCTCAGCCGCTTGCCCAGTTCGAGGGCGGCGGCCATCTCCCCGTAGCTGTTGCCCTCCCTGCCGTAAGCGGCGAAGAGGGCTGAAAGCGAATCCGTATCGCCAGCCGAATACACGGCACTGTCAACCTGGCTCCTGAGCACATCGACGTGTTCCGTGTCCTTGTGACAGGATGCGGCCAGGAAAGCAGCCGCCAGAATGATGGGGATATGTTTCTTCATCCGGTCTGTTCCTTAATAAAAAACTAAAATACCAAGGAAATCGGACAAAAGAAGCCAGCCAGGCGGGTCAAATGGGCTAACTAAGTATATTTACTTAGACAAACCTGCCTTGTGCATATACGAAACAAGCTCCGCCATATTGTTGATGCCGAGCTTATGGTAGAGGTTATTCTTATGGGTTTCGACCGTGCGCTGCGATATTCCAAGCCGGTCTGCTATCTCCTTGCTAAGAAGTCCGTCGCAAGTCAGACGGGCAATCTGCAGCTCCCTCGAAGTAAGCTTGACAGGCGGCAGTTCATAGTCCAGGGATTCGATCTCCTCCTTGAGTTCCTTCTCCATATTTTGACGGGAAAGCATCAGGAGGCGGTCCGTCTCAAGGGCCTTCTTTACCAGAATGGCATTCTTTTCCTCGGACAGCTTCGAGCTTCGCCGGTAGAATAGCAGCGCGGATGCAGAGGAAACGAGCAGAATGAGCATAAGCCCCAGACAAATGCCGCTCCATTTGAGTTTCTGGTGCTGAATAGCGATAATCTGCTCCTTTTTCAGTGTCTCGTAGCTGACATTGAAACGGGTCAGTTCGCTTGCCGTCTTCTCCGAAGCGATTCGTGACTGGATTTCATTGTACCTTTCCAGATGGGAAAGCGCCACTGACGGCGCCCTGTCGCGGTTCAGCTGCCACAGACCCTTGCGGCCCCGGCCTTCGACATACTCGTTACCGTAGCCGGAGGCAAGGGATACACACTCCCTGAAGGCTTCGTCCGCCTCCCTCACCCTGCCGGCGCGAACGCATATCTCCCCCAGCTGGGCATAGGCGATGGACAGGGAATTGACGTTATTGAAGCGGCGCAGCAGTGGGATGGCCGAGTTCAGATCCCTCTCCGCCTCGCTGTCACGGGAGAGTTCGGAAAGTGCGGAAGCCTTCTGGCAGAGCCTGATGGCGTACTTTGCCTCTCTTCCCGCAAGGCTGTCCAGACGGCAGGCCTCGGAGGCAAAGTCCAGGGATTCCTCCGCCATAGAGAGTTTTAGGTATATCTCTGAAGCCATTCCCAGGCGTATTGCCATTTTGGCGTCCCTGCCCAACGGTCTTTCCACGATGAGGGCTTCGTCAATATACTTGCGGGCGACATCGGGTTGACCGAAGGTGAGATACAGACCGGCTATGTTGTTCAGGGAGGAACTGATATTATCCGGTATGCCCGCCTGACGGTCTATTTCGAGGCATTTTTCCGCATAGCCGATGGCGGCTGCCAGATTGCCTTTTCGCTGTTCCAGTATGCAAGCCCGGCTCAGGCAGTCAGCCATAAGGACATCATCCCCGGACGCGGAAGCCATCGCCTTGTGGACATAAAACTCCGAGAGGCCGCGGAGACTGTTCTCATAGGCCCATTCAGCCATAAGATAGTCGGTCATCGCCTGAAGACAAGGCGTTTTCTCCTGTCCGGCCTCACGGGCGCAGTCCCGATATACCGAATCCAGGACCTGACGGCTGCAATATGAGATATATAACGAGTCCGGAGGGCCGGACGGCACAGCCCGCATCACAGTCGGGACGACAATCATACTGAGTAAGGACAAGAAGAATGGTTTTCCCGCTTTCACTGGCAACTTGGTGATTTTTTTGCAGATTACTTGGTTTTGGTCGAAGCGCAAATGTAAGCAGTAATATTGAAATATCGAAACTCTCCCGCCAGACGCGAGCACTCGCCTTGCATATATCCTGAAATATCGCCATATTTGTTGAATTGACACTAAACATAAAACCGATGGACCACATAAAAGTGATCGAGATCAAGAAGAGCGTCTTTGAAGACAACGACAGGGACGCCGACCTGCTCAGGGCCGAACTGAAGGAGAAGGGGGTATTCCTGCTGAACCTGATGTCCTCGCCGGGCAGCGGAAAGACCAGCACATTGATACAGCTCATCTCACGTCTGAAGCAGAGGCTGCGCATAGCCGTAATGGAAGCCGACATCGACAGCGACGTGGATGCGGTGAAGATCCGCGAGGCGACGGGCATTGAGACCATACAGCTGCACACGGGCGGAATGTGCCATCTCGACGCTGCAATGACGCGTCAGGGTCTGGAGAACCTCAACCTGGCCGAAGCCGATCTCGCCATACTCGAAAATGTCGGCAACCTCGTCTGTCCGGCCGAGTTCGACACCGGTTCCTGCCTCAACGCGATGATACTTTCCGTACCCGAGGGCCACGACAAGCCGCTGAAATACCCTCTGATGTTCAGCGTCTGCGACGTGGTGATAATCAACAAGACCGACGTGATGCCGTACTTCGACTTCGATCTGGAGAAGTGCGGCGAATATGTGCGTATGCGCAACCCGAAAGCCCGCATATTCCCGATAAGCGCCAAGACGGGAGAGGGCATCGACGAGCTTGCGGAATGGCTGTTCGAAGAAGTGAGACACTATCAGTACACTAAATAACAATAACCATCTATGCCTGAGATTTCAAAGAAGTTCATCCCTGCGCACAAGGGTGACAAGAATCCTGTGACCACGGACGATCCGGAATACTGGGGTCTGGCCTGCATCTTCGAAGATGAAATGGATGCAAAGACCAAGGAGGCAGCCCTGAACCTGCTGCTGGACGTCGTGTCATCCAAAGCCCTTAAGGTACGTGAGCACAGACCTTATCCTCTGCTCGTGGAGTGGAACCGGAAGAAACACTACACAGAGACGGACGAAGAATTCGACCTCCTGCTCGACAAGCTTTCCTACCTGGGAATGCTGGAGTACGACTACGGCGACCGCTATACCAAGGACGGACCTGTACCGGGCAGCGAATACACCCGCGAGAAACGCGAGTACTGGGTGCCGCTCTTCGTGCCGGGTTCGGCCGAATACACGAATATGAACACCGAGCTGATGGACCGCCATCCCGAACTGGCGATGTTCTTCGAGCGCATGACCTTCCTGCCTCTGGAAAAAGTGACGCCTATGGTGCCTCCGGGCGGAGCGGGAATAGGAATGCACGTCATCCCTGTCGAAAAGGCCATATCCCTGGAGAACCAGTCCATAGACATTGAACATATATCCTATTGGCTCAAACGCTACGAAGGGCATATAGGCGCCTCCATCTGCTCATGCCGCTACGGCCGCAAGAAACTGGACGAAGGCTGCGCCGACGACTACAGGGACTGGTGCATAGCCGTAGGCGATATGGCCGACTACTGCCGCGAGACGGGGCGTGGCCGCGACATCAGCTACGACGAGGCGATGGAAATCCTCAAGCGCGCCGAAGACAACGGATACGTACATCAGATCACGAATATAGACGGCGAAGGCAAGATATTCGCAATATGCAATTGTAACGTAAAGATATGCAATGCCTTGCGCACTTCGCAGCTCTTCAACACCCCGAATATGTCGCGCAGCGCCTACGTTGCCGAAGTCGAGAAGAAGAACTGCGTGGCCTGCGGACGCTGCGTCGAATACTGTCCTGCCGGAGCCGTGAAACTGGGACA
>SFPH01000247.1 GCA_004552115.1 Bacteroidales bacterium | reverse complement strand
GGCAGCCTTGTAGTCGTGTCCGTAAGCGAACATGTAGAGATCCTGGCGTTCACCCGGCTCGCGTGTTCCGACCCAGTTTTTCCAGTCGGACTCCACCGGCACGAAAACGTGTCTGTCGCTCTCGTCGATGATGGCCCAGCCGTCGCGGGATGCCACTCCCCTGTCGAAGATGTTCCTGTCGGTGGTTCCGTCATTGCGGTCGAGGGTACGGGTGGTTCCGAGCAGGTTGCCGCTGTCGTCCATTCCAGGATGCCAGGTCACCGTGCGCACGCCCTTCTTTGCGGAAGGATCCGCCATCGTGAATGTCACGCTGAGATTGTTCTCGTCGAACTTGCCTTCTCCGGTATATGTCAATGTCAATGCGGATGTCCTGATGGTCACCTTCCTGCCGGATTTCTTCACTGTATACTGAGGCACAGGCATCTTCCTGTTCACAATTCCCAATGTGGCCCTGTCCTCGAACTTGCCGTCCTCAGCCCATTCCATGCGGACGAGACGGTCTCCGAGCATTGTGAAGCGGGCATTTCCAGCCACTACCACTGCCTTCGGGTCTGCGAGAGGGTCCTCCGTTGCGGGAGGATTGTTGCGGAGCTCCTCCATTCCGAGAAGCCTGCGGACGAGCAGAGGGTCATTGGTGGTGATGCAGTCCACTCCGAAACCTATCATTGCCCTGATATCCTGCTCCTTGTTCACGGTCCAGACATTCACGGACATTCCGAGGTCGTGGGCTTCGGTCACCCACTCCGGATGCTTGTATATCACATTGTAATGATAGTCGATTCCGTTGATGCCCTTCCTGTGAAGCTCCGCAGGGGCGATGTCGCCGTTGAGATACTGGTTGGTGAACTCCGGAGCGAGCTTTGCAATCCTCTCGCACATGTTCATGCTGAAGGATATGAACATCACCCTGGACGGGTCATAGAGGCCGTGCTCCCTGAGTTTCTTCAGGGTCAGGTCAACGAGGGTATTCTCCTGGTTCAGGTCAGAGTGCTTCTTGAACTCGACCACGAGAACGGTTTCAGGGAATTTCTCCCCCTGGGTGAGATACTCGTCGAGGGTAGGCATCGAGGTGCCGTCGGCGAGCTTGAACTGTTTCAGAAATTCATAGGTGTTCCTGTGAATGCTCTGGCCCTGGATGCTGGCGTCGTGATGCACGACGATCTCATTGTCCGAGGTAAGATGGATGTCAAACTCCGAACCCCAGAAGCCATTGTCCTGGGCAGCCTTGAGGGAGCCGATGGAATTCTCGGTCCTTTTGGCCGCTTCACAATCCCAGAAGCCGCGGTGAGCGGCAATGCGGACGCTGCCCACAGCCCCGGCGGAAGCCGAAAGCGATATCAGGGCAGCACAGGCAAGAGCCTTGAAAATAGTGGTTTTAGTCATATCGTTGTTTTTTAAAACTTTTCAATCAAGCAAATATACCTATAAATTACGTATTAATGAAGAATTATCAATAAAAAAGAGTAACTTTGCCGAAACAAATTTTCATAAAAATGGTCAAAATCAATATCGGAGGCTGTTCCTCCTTTGTAAAAGAATCTGATTACAGGAATTATGTCGAGAAGGCTCTTGCCGCCTATGACGTGCTCGAGGCGGAGAATGGTGCCGGAAATGATTTCCTCGGATGGAAGCATCTCCCGTCAGAGACCCCTGAGGAGCTCGTGAAGGCTTGCGAGGATGTACGCGATGACTGGAAGTCATTGAACATCGATCTCGTTGTCGTTATCGGCATCGGAGGCTCCTATCTCGGAGCAAAATGCGCCATCGAGGCACTTTCGCACAGCTTCGCCAGGGAGCTGAGGAAGAGCGGAACACCTGACGTGGTATTCGCCGGAAACAATCTTTCAGAGGAATACACCGCCGAGCTCATTGACCTGATGAAGGAAAGGAATACCGCCTGCGTCGTCATCTCCAAGTCCGGTACCACTACCGAGCCTGCAGTAGCCTTCAGAATCGTGAAGAAGCATATCGAGGACGTTTACGGTGCAGAGGCTTCAAGGCGCATCGTGGCCGTGACCGACGCCCGCAGGGGTGCTCTCAAGACCCTCTCCACCCAGGAAGGATACAGGACTTTCATTGTTCCTGACAATGTCGGAGGCCGTTTCTCGGTCCTCACCCCTGTGGGACTCCTCCCTATCGCCCTTGCAGGCTTCGACATCAGGGCCCTGCTCGCCGGCGCAGTCGAGGAAGAGAAGGCTCTTGCAAAAAGATGCGAGTGCAATCCTGCCGTGAAATATGCCGCAATGAGGAATCTCCTCTATTCAGAATGCGGTAAGGGCATTGAGGTGCTCGTTTCCTTCAATCCGAAGTTCCAGTATCTCGGAGAATGGTGGAAGCAGCTCTACGGAGAGTCCGAGGGCAAGGACTGCAAGGGTATCTACCCTGCTTCC
>SFPH01000246.1 GCA_004552115.1 Bacteroidales bacterium | reverse complement strand
GACAGAATCGCGGTATCCTCGTTCCATTTCTTCCATACCGTCGGATTACCCCGCCTGAGAGGAGACCTGTCCATGATGTCGTCGTGAATCAAGGTAAATGTATGGAAGACCTCCAGACCGGCCGCCGGCTGGAGTATCCGGTCGTCAATCTCATCCTTGAACAGGGAATAAGCCGCAAGACAAAGTCTCGGGCGGATTCTTTTGCCGCCACCGTCTATCATGTAGCGCAGGGGATCGTACAAGCCCGCAGGCTCTGAGGCGAATTCAATCGTCTCGAACAATGACTTCAGAATGTCATCAATCTGGGTTTCGCTTATCATAGCCGAAATATTTTTACAAAAATAGCAAAAAATTTTGCATTTTAAGAAAAGGTGCTTATCTTTGCAATCCAATTCGGGGTGTGGCGCAGTTGGCTAGCGCATCTGGTTTGGGACCAGAGGGTCCTGTGTTCGAGTCACAGTACCCCGACATCAGGAGAGGATGACGGTTGTCATCCTCTTTTTTGTTGTACCTGACGGGCAGAATTTTTTCTTTGAACCAATGCAATATTTCCGTAATTTTGCATTTAAGTAATTGCGGCATGCAGAAACAGCTGCCGCACCAACGCATTTAGAATTTATAATAATGAAATTTTCCACTGTAATCTGCGGCGTGTCCGCATTGTTTCTTGCAGCCTCCTGCCTTGACGGCGGCTCATTCAAGTCCAATTACAACGAGTATTGCTCATTCGAGTTCTCGGACGTCAGCACCCTTTACGGAAATGACAGCCTTTATTTCGAGACAGATTTTCCTCAGAGCTCCAACAACCAGTCATTGGCCTTCCGCGGGAAAAGGAACGGCGAAGAAAAGATAACGGACATCCACGATTTCAGGGGCGGATTCCTGCTCTCGCTTCTGCGCGACACCCTGGTATGCGAAGGCCATATCAGCGAAAACCCTTCCAGGTCCATGTACAGCACGGTGGCTGACACGACCGGATCCGAAAACTCCAAAGGATTCGCCGTTTTCCAGTATCTTGACGGATACATGCCTTCGGAGTCGGTGTCATTCCTCCTGACCGCATACGGAACCTGCCTGCCGAAACTGATGAGCGTATGCAACACGAACTATGTGGCAAACACTGTCAAATATGGAAACACCTACTGCAGGGCCTTTGAGCAGGGCGACTATATCAAGCTCATCATCAAGACCTATCTCAGCAAAGTACAGTCCGGGGAAACAGTCGAGGTCAAGCTGGTCGACTATGATGAATCGGGACTGAATGTGATTGACAACTGGAAGAGGGTGGATCTGTCCAAGCTCGGGGATTTCGATTACATGATTTTCGAGATGGAGTCCAATGTGCCTTCGGCACCGCTTTACTGCTGCATCGACGGACTGCTCTGCAGCGTGGCGATAGAAAATTGACAAAAAGCTGCCGGAGGGTTACTCCAGCAGACCTTCAGGGATGATCATCGAAATCTCCCTGCGTGAATCATCGGCGGACAGTATGAGATCTTCGTGAAGCGGAATCATATGCTGTCCGCTTTCCGTATCCACATAGATGCAGGGATTGCCTGGGATGTCCTCATATCCTGAAATCACGCCTGCCTTCGCTCCGTCGGCGTCGAGCAGAGTCCAGCCGACTAGGGCAGAATAATCCTCTTCGGCCTCTACATCCTCATATTCGGAGGCATCAACGAATACATCTGCCGACCAGTTCCTCGGCATCTTCGAGATTCCGGACACCGGTCAGGATCACAAGGGCCTTGTCCCTCCCGCGGAGGGCGAATGATTCAATGAAAAAAGGAACCGGAAGCCCATCCATGAGGATGAACACCGGTCCCTGTGTGTCAATGTCTTCGGGAAGGATATCCCTGAAACTCATCAGGACTTCGCCCTCAGTTCCGTTGGCCTTGAGAATCCTGGCCACCTGCAGGAGCCTCAGCAGCTGACTCCTCGGCGGCCTTTGCAGCGGCAGCCTCGGCAGCAGCCTGTCTTGCAGCCTCCTCGGCCTCAGCTTTCTTCTTTGCGAGAGCCTCAGCCCTTGCCTCATTGACCTTTATCTCGGCCTCGGCAGCAGCTTTTGCCTTGTCTGCGGCAGCCTTGGTCAGGCCCTGCTTCTTGGCCTCGATCTTGGCATCTCTCTGTGCTTTCCAGTCAGCGAACTTCTTGTCAGCCTGCTCCTGTGTGAGTGCACCCTTTGCCACACCGCCGTCAAGATGGTTCCTGAGGAGGACACCCTCGTAAGAGAGGATACGGCGGGCTACGAGTGTAGGTTCAGCACCAACCTTGAGCCATGCAAGGGCACGCTCTGAATTGAGAACGATGGTTGCAGGGTTTGTGTTAGGGTTGTAAGAGCCGAGCTGCTCGATGTAACGACCGTCGCGAGGTGCGCGAGCGTCTGCCACAACAATGTGGAAGAATGCGAAATTCTTCTTTCCGTGGCGCTGGAGTCTGATTTTAACAGCCATTGTGAATCTGTTTTTAAAGTTAATTGATTGCCTGTGCCGCCCATCTCGTGGACAGCGGGTGCAAAAATAGGGATTTTCAATGAATAATCAAATTTTTTCCCGATGCAATCGACCAAATCTCAATGAAATACGATTTTTGGAAATATTCAAAAAGATTAGTATAATTGTACCTGGAAAAATCAGACATTTAAAGATGAACAAGACGACACAGACTGCGCCGACCGTGGATGAGCTCAAAATCATCCTGAAGAAGCATGGCCTGAAGGCTACGCAGCAGAGGGTTGCGGTGCATATGGCAATGCTTCATCTCGGCCATGCGTCAGCCGATATGGTAGCCGGGGAGACAGCCAGGGCGAAGATCGCCAATGTCACCGCCGCTTCGGTCTACAACATTCTTTCACAACTTGCCGACATAGGAATCTATTCAAGAAGACTCAGTGCGAACAACAAGATGTATTTCGACGTGAACACGTCCAGGCACATCCACCTGTACGATTCCGTCAACAATACATTCAGGGACCTTCAAGATGACGAGCTCATCGATTATGTCCAGTCCCACCTGGGCCGCAAGCGCTTCAGGGGCTACAAGGTCATACACTTTCCCTCAGTATTGATTCTGCTGGCGGCGATGGTTTCCTGCGGCAAGGACACCATTGTCCTCGGCAATTGTTCCACAATGGGAACCGTGTTGTCCGACAATGCCTTCCGCACCGACGAAAATCTGCTTTTCAACATTGTGGAGGGAATGGATTGCTCCGGAATCGAGGCCGGCGCAAGGATTTTCGTGACCTGCGACGTCCTTTCCGCCGTTCCCGGCAATGACAGCGAATTCGAAGTCAAGGTATCCTCCATATCTGAAGCCTTAAATGCCGAGTATCTCGCAGAAACGCCCGATCTTATGGTATGGAAAGACGCGATGGCAATTACAGATGCGTGGATATCAGGAGGTTATCTCAACATGTACTGTGCCTGGATACATAAGCGCAATTCCATTTTCAAACACCGTACAGGACTATGTCCCAACACTTCGAAAGAATTGGGAGACACATTGGCATTCACTGTTTACCATGACGGACAGGGCGAGGGGTTCTATGAGGATGCCCAGGATGTTTCGGACCTGGAAGTCGAATACGGAATCGTCACGTTCCCCATCGGGGAATTCATCCCCGCAGGAAACGTGACAATCAAACTGACCTTCAAGTGGCACAAGTCAGACGGACAGATGCTCTATCCGGAGACTGAGGAATGCTCGATTGATTATTCTTTCTGCCCGGAGGCCTCCGCATCCCTGGCCTCGCCCTCCACGAAGGCGATGATTTCTCCCTTGGCCACCTTGCTGCCCTGAGCTGCAGTGACGGCTACGACACGTCCGCTGACAGCCGGCACGACCTCCTCCATTCCATAATAGGCCTGGACATAGCCCATTGCCTCACCGGCCTTTACAGCGGTGCCCGTTACCGGAGCCGCGGAGTTGTCGTCCACATCCACCTGCCAGAGCAACTGGCCTTTCACAGGAGCCTGAACCGGTACCGCATGCGGATATCTTGAGGCATATTCCTCCACATTGAACTTAGGCATTTCCACAACCGGCCTTACGACATTGATCGGCGCGCCGGCCTTGGCCTTGAGTTCGGCGAGTTCCTTGTTGAAACGCTCCTTTGCCACTCCGCTCTTGTAATCGCGGTACTGGCGCTCGTGCATTGCAAACTCGAAGAGCTCTTCCTGGTCCTGACCCTCGTCCCAGCCCTCTTCCTTCATCATCTCGCGGAACTTAGGCAGCTCGTCCGGGAACTCGTCCTGAGGGTTGCCGGTGTAGAACTCCAGGCCGGTATCCTTGTCGATGGTGGTCCATCTCGGCTTTCCGTTCAGGACGTTCATCAGGTTCATCAATGAGGTATTCTTCACATACTGGCTGAACGGCGTCACTAATGGCGGATACCCGAGTCGCGGCCATACATACTGAACTTCATCGAAGAGCTTGACCATCAATGTGTCCAGGCTTAGCTCAGGTCTGCCGTGAGCCCTCTGGCCGGCATTGATTGCACCCTGGAAGCCCTTGAGGTCGGCCATCATTGAGCCCATCATTCCGCCCGGGAGGCCGCAGCCTACGAGAAGCGAGGACATGAGATGGTTGGAAGGGACAATCCAGTATCCGAGGAAATCGTCGATGAATTTCTGGGTGAGCCTTCTGACTTCCATATAGGCGTCCATGTTCAGATCCTTGACAATGAAGCCGTCTGCCTTGAGCATTTCCCTGATGGTGATCACGTCCGGATGAACCTTTCCCCAGGAAAGAGGCTCCACCGCAACGTCGAGGTAATCTGCTCCGGCGCGCGCCACTTCCAGCATCGATGCCGGAGAGAATCCAGGACCGGCGTGTCCGTGATACTGGACAATGATGTGAGGATATTTCTTCTTGATTTCACCCGTGAGCTGCGCAAGGAATGTAGGACGGCCGATGCCTGCCATATCCTTCAGACAGATTTCGTCGCAGCCGTATTCCACAACCTTGTCAACTATGCCCATATAGTATTCCACCGTGTGCACGGGCGAATGGGTGATGGACAATGCGACCTGGGATATCATTCCGGCCTTCTTCGCATATTCCACTGAAAGCCTGAGGTTCCTGTGGTCGTTCAGTCCGCAGAATGAGCGGGCGATGTCGGTACCCTGGGCCTTCTTGACCTTGAACATCAATTCCCTGACATCCGCAGGGACAGGGTTCATTCTCAATGCGTTGAGACCCCTTTCAAGCATATGTGTCTGAATGCCGGCCTTGTGGAACGGAGCAGTCCATCTGCGGACGGCGACATTCGGATTTTCCCCGAAGAGGAGATTCACCTGTTCGAATGCACCTCCGTTGGTCTCGACCCTGTCGAAGCATCCCATATCAATGATGGCCGGAGCCACTTCTTCAAGCTGGTCAACCCTCGGGACATATTTACCCGACGACTGCCACATATCCCTGTAAACCAGAGAAAATTTGATTTCTTTTGCCATACTGTCGTTTTATGTTGCAAATTCTGCATTCAATCCATTGTCCCGGGGAGCCGATGCCCCCGCAACGGGCATTTTGCTGCGAAATGCCCACGCAAATATAATGATTCTTGAAAAATAATGTTCCGGAGAGAAGAAGAACTTCAAAAAAATTTGGATTTATCGAAATAATGACTAACTTTGCAATCCTAAACACGGTGAGCGTAGTTCAGTTGGTAGAGCGCCAGATTGTGGTTCTGGTTGTCGTGGGTTCGAGCCCCACCGTTCACCCTCCATTGAGATCGTGCATTGCACGGTCTCTTTTTTTCATTTACTGATTGTGTGACAGGGGGAGCTTGTCCTAAAAGTATCTCGATTGTGGGATAATCGGTCCACATTTCCGGTAGCGCCCATAGCAGGCAAGGCAGTTCGGCATGGCCGCTCGTGCAATTCACCTGACAGCGGTGGCCCCGCCACAGATACCTGTAGGCCTGGTGTGGCGTGCAGGTCCCCTAGTTTTGGCGTCACCTGACAGCCGAGGTACGGCCACACATATCTGTAGTGGCGTATTGACTGTCAGGTGAATTGCACGAACGGCCACGTATCCCCAGGCAAAAGTCAAGCGCGAGGAGAGCCTTAAGGCGAGCTCCCCGCAGCGCTTGATCTTTAGCCGCCGGAGGGCATTTATTCCGGCGGCGGTGCCTTCGTTGATATAGCCTGCAAACCAAATCCTCGTGACATTCATCTGGCCGGCGGACCTGCCCCAGAAGGCCGTGTAAGGCACCTGGCGTGTCCCAATGGAAAGGAATTGTGTCCACCTGCACCGCCAACCCACCCCACAGGTACGTAGAACAGTGGGGTGGGTGTGCAGATGAATGTCACGAGATCGTCATCCGGCAAGCATCCCCACGACGCGGGATAAACAGGCCTTCAGAACATAGTCTCATATCGTGAATGGATAGATTTTGAGTAACATGATGTGTACTTGGCCGGTCTGGCGTCATCGCAGCCGGAATATACGCCATCCGGCTGCTCAAAGCAGGCTGCGCGAGTTCCGCCCGCTTTGTGACGGCTTCCGGGTTTGGATCTTTCACATTGACTGTTATGTGAGAATTACGGATAATCTTTCATTACTTTGTATAACCGTCTATTCGTACAGGCTGCGGCGGGGCAAATTAAAAGACCGGCAACTTGTCTTGATAACCCTCTTCTGAGAGATGCGTGTGGGGTGCTAATGAGTCAAGCACCGT
>SFPH01000245.1 GCA_004552115.1 Bacteroidales bacterium | reverse complement strand
TTCAGGAATCTCGATGTGGCCTCCTGCAGGAAAATGGCTTTCGGAGGCGTCCACCTTATGAGCCCGGATATTTTCAGGACATTTGACAGAATTGACAGCGATCCTTCCGCATTTCCGCTGTATGACGGGGAGGGAAGGCTGATCGAGGGTTCGGACCGGCCGCTCGGGGAGCGTTTCCCGATAATGGATTATTACCTCAGGGCCGCAGCTGAATATGAGTTTATCGGGGTCGCACCCCGTAGCCTCGTGCTGATCGATGCCGGGAAACCGGAGTGCGGAGGGAAATGCTGGAGTCATTCGTGGCGGAGCATCCCGGGGCGGATATCCGGATTTCTGATTTCGACGTTACTGCGGAGGACTCTCCTTCGCGGCTGATGGACCTGATCGGGAGAACCGGAGGTGCTGACCTCATCTTCATTGTGTCAGGAGTCGGGAAGCAGAACCGGGAACTGGACCCGAATATTGAGCTCAATACGGTGAAAGTCAACTGCCTGGGATATGTAAGAATGGCCGATGCCGCATTCCGGTACTTCAGGGAAAGGTCCAAGGCCGAGCCCGGATTCAGGGGCCATCTGGCCATAGTCTCATCGGTTGCCGGGACCAAGGGTATGGGAACAGGGCCGGCCTATTCCTCCACGAAGAGGTTCCAGTCCACCTATCTGGATTCCCTGGCCCAGCTTTCGAGGATGAACGGCTTTCCTCTGGACGTCACGGATATCCGTCCGGGCTTCGTCAGGACCGACATACTGTCCAGGGACAAGAATTATCCCATGCTGATGACTGTGGAATATGCATCGGGGCTGATTTTCAAGGCGTTGAAGAGGCGCAGGAGAAGAGCCTGCATTGACTGGAGATTCGCCCTCCTCGCCTTTTTATGGAGCATTGTGCCACAATGTCTCTGGGAGAGAATGACAGGTTTCAAATCATAGATTGCAATGGCTACTTTCAGGTTCATATCAGATGTGAATACAGGCAGTACGGCCGGCCTCAGGGAGGCTGCACAGGGCCTTGCCGAGGACTTCATCGTATTCAACACCAGGCCTTTCCCCTGTGACTGGGGCTATCTTGCATTGGATAGAATAGCCTCGGTGGCCGAGTCGACAGGCGCGGACTTGCTTTATTCGGACTATTACGAGCTGGTTGAGGCTCCCGATGGCGAAACCATCAGGCGGAAACATCCGGTGATAGACTGCGCCAGGGGAGCCCTTAGGGACGATTTCGATTTCGGCCCGGTGCTGGTGTTCCGCTCATCCTCATTCCTGAAGGCATTGGAAGGGATGAATGTTGAAAGGCGTTTCGGCGCCCTATATGATCTGAGGCTGAGAATGGATAAGATCGTCCACATAGGAGAATACCTCTATACCGAGATAGAGACGGACCTCCGCAAGTCGGGAGAGAAGCAGTTCGACTATGTGAATCCGCGCAACAGGGAGGTCCAGATCGAGATGGAGGAAATCTGCACGGAGCATCTGAAGCGGATCGGAGCCTACATAGCCCCGGGATTCAGGACTGTCAGCCCTGACCCGGATTTCAGGCCGGAGGTGACCGCCTCCGTCATCATCCCCGTTTTCAACAGGGTCAGGACGGTGGCCGACGCAGTTCACAGTGCACTTTCGCAGGAATGTGATTTCGATTACAATGTCATTGTCGTGGACAATCATTCTACCGACGGGACTTCGGAGAAACTCGCCTCGATCGAGGACAGGAGGCTGAAAGTCATTGTCCCGGAAAGGGATGATCTCGGTATCGGCGGATGCTGGAACCTGGCCGTGAACAGCCCTCATTGCGGAATGTATGCGGTCCAGCTGGACAGCGACGACATCTACAGGGACGGGAGCACGTTGCAGAAAATCATTGACCTGTTCCGGAGTGAAGGCTGCGGAATGGTGGTCGGGGCATACGAAATGACGGATTTCGACCTCAATCCTCTGCCTCCGGGAATCATTGACCACAGGGAGTGGACCGAGGAGAATGGCAGGAACAATGCGCTGAGGGTGAATGGATTGGGTGCTCCGCGGGCTTTCTACGTGCCGCTTCTTAGGACCATAGGTTTCCCGAATGTGAGCTACGGCGAGGACTATGCGGTGGGACTCCGTATCTGCCGTGAATACCGGATCGGGAGAATCTACGAGCCGCTGTACTGCTGCCGCCGCTGGGAGGGCAATTCCGATGCGGCTCTGAGCATTGAAAGGGTCAATGCGAACAATATCTACAAGGACAGCATCCGCACCTGGGAGCTGGAAGCCAGAATAAGAATGAACTCCAATGACGAATAACCATCAGATATCCAAGTTTATAAGTGACCAGCTTTCCGTATGGCCGCTTGCCTCTTCCAATTTCCGCTCACTCAAGAATGCGGAAATCAGGGAGATGGAGGTAGGCGGGCTGAAAGTCAGGTGCCAGCACAATCCGGAGCGGATCCGTTCCTCCGCAGCCAGGGTGGACAGCACCTCGATCAAGGCCAGGAAATGTTTCCTATGCGCCGAGAACCGTCCGCCGGAGCAGAGCTCGATGCAGTTCGAGGGCAGGAAGGGGCGGAAATACGACATTCTCGTGAACCCATATCCGATATTCCCTTCGCATCTTGATTGCGAGGAATGCCCACGTCCCCCAGACAATATGGCACAGGGTCGTGGACATGACGGATATTGCCCGGCATTTCCCGGATTTCACTGTCTTCTACAACGGCCCTGAGTGCGGGGCATCCGCACCTGACCACATGCATTTCCAGGCTTGCCCGAGGGGGCTGATGCCGCTTGAGAATGAGATTGACCGTCTCTTTAGGGACAATGCCGAAGGCCTGGATTTCATAACCTCCGTTCAGGAAGCGGAACTGTTTCATTACAAGGGATTTACGAAAGGAGTATTTGCGATGCGGGCCAGGACTTCCAAGTCTTTCGCCAAGCTGTTTTACCGCCTTCTGGACTGTCTGCCTTGCCGGGAAACTTCTCCCGAGCCGATGTTCAACCTCCTCGTATGGTACAGTGTCCGCCCTTCCGAAAAGGTCTCAGGCATATCCCACGGCCGTTTCGGGGAATACCGGGCAGTGCTGGTGGCCCGTGAAAGGCACCGCTCCCATCATTATTTTTCCGAAGGCGACGACCATCTTACAATGAGTCCCGGATGCGCCGACATGGCTGGCCTTTTCATTGTTCCGCAGGCGGATGACTTTGCCAAAATCAATCCTGACCTGATTGGTGAAATGCTTTCCGAGGTGTCCATTGACGGGGAGGCCGAGAAAAAGGTAATCTGGAAACTGACCAGGACACAGCCTGAACTCCAGGTCGGAATCATGTCCGGAAAGGAAATAGAATTTGAAATCATATCCGACGGGGCCGGCCGCCAGCGGGTAAGTTTCGAGAACGGACGGCTTTCCTACAACGGGACATTGTACGACGAGCTCCTCTTCGATGCCAGGACAATGTCGACGATGTTCGCCGAGCCTACGTTCATCCTCTACGGAGTGACCATAGGCGTGGATTTCCATTGGGAGAGGAAACTGACCGGGAAGTTCGCCGGCTCCCTCAAGTTGATAGTGGAAGGGGACAATGTAGTGGCTGTCAATGTGATAGGCGTAGAGGACTATCTCCTTAGCGTGATTTCATCGGAAATGAAACCTACCGCTCCCCTGGAATATCTCAAGGCCCATGCGGTGATTTCCCGGACATGGGTGATGAAGCAGATTGCCCGCAGAAAGGATGGAAGCAATGCCGTGCAATGCCCTGAGGACAGGGTGGAGGATGGTATCCTGCATATCGAGAGATGGTTCGACACCAATGACCACAAGGCCTTCGACGTCTGTGCCGACGACCATTGCCAGAGATACCAGGGTCTGACCTCGGCTGTCGGCGAGAATGCCCGCAAGGCCGTGGACGAGACCTGGGGAGAGGTCCTGGAATATGAAGGAAGTCTCTGTGACGCAAGATTTTCCAAATGCTGCGGAGGCATCACCGAGGAATTCGGGACCTGCTGGGCGGACGAGAATCATCCATATCTGAAATCCGTTCCGGACCCGTATTGCGA
>SFPH01000244.1 GCA_004552115.1 Bacteroidales bacterium | reverse complement strand
CATCGGAGAGGCCCATCTCTTCGCGCTTCTTCTTTCCCAATCCAAGCTTGATGAAGTGGGTGTTGCCGTACTTGGCCTCCGGACTCTCGCGGACTTCGATGTCCATGTAGATATGTCCGCCCTTGTCCATGGCCCCGATGAAGATCGCAGGATTGGTGTCCACGGGAATGACGATCGAACGCTTTCCGTTCACGGTGGTGTTTATCTGCACTCCATTGAGCGCAGAAAGGTCGATGCTGCCGACCAGTGACTGGTTCTGTGCCATAATGTATAGGTTTCTCTTGCATTGCAAAGATAATTATAAATTTACATAACGCAAGTAGATAATTACATAAAACTATTATTAAATTACTTCAGCAAGAATTTTCTCGCTCCGGCAGTCTTGGTTGCGTACTTCCCGTAGACCTCAGGCTCGTCCTTCTGGAGGCTCCTGGCGTCGAGGGTGACGGTCGTCTGCGTGCTCGTGTACCTGTCCCAGAGGTCAGGACGGTCGGCCTTGAAGGTGTCCTCGTCGAAGACGGTCCTGGAGCTGTTCTTCCAGGTGGCGAGGGTCTTCACCTCCCCGGTGTCCCTGTCCGTGAATACGAGAGCCTCGCATCCTCCGGTGGCCATCTTCAGCGCATCGGTCAGCGTCTCCTCTCTCTCTTCGAGCTCCTTCAGCTGGCTCCGGCACTCCTTGAGGGCCTTCCACATCGCATGCTCGTTCTCGGTCGCCTCTGCCTCGCTCCCCTTGCGCGCCTCGGGGAAGCTCCTCAGCACGTCATCCGCGTTGATGTCCGGAGGGCATACTCCGGCGAGGAGGCAGTCGTGCCAGAAGCGGTCGATCCTCTTTATGAGCTCGTCGAAGAACGGAGGGTTGAAATCGATCTCCACGTAGTCGAAGTGGTTTGCCCCCGGAGCGAAGCTCAGCCAGCACAGAGCGCCGCTGCCGACTCCCATGATGCCCATCTGGTACTGTATCTGGCAGTACCAGTAGTCGGGCAGGTCGTCCTTATACACGGCCTTGCCTGTGCGCTTTATCTCCAGTATCCTCGCATTCGCGAGAGTCTGCCCCTCGGCGGGCGTGCCCTTCGGCCACCAGAGGCGGTCGGGGCTGACCCTGAGGTAGTCCCTCTCGGTGTCCACCGCCATCCAGTCCCCTTCGGAGGTGACGTCAACGATGTTGTCCGTCTTCCAGGCGAACCACTCCGCTATGGCGGGCTCGAGGATATGGCCCTCGGCCATGGCGTCGTTCTCCGGATCCGGGGCCCTCAGGCCCTTTCGGACCTCGTAGAGCTTGCGCGGCGTGGAGAAGGGGCTGACACCCATTATCGTTCCGGCATCGGAAGATCCGATGCCCTTCTTTCTCTCTTCAAGCCACTCCTCATGGGTGGCCGGTCTTATGATTCTGTAAGCCATAATCTGTTATTTGTTTTTATTCAACTTGTCCTTGATTTCCTCGTACCTTGCGAAATGGACCTGCTCCCTGAAGCAGTTTCCCGCCCGCCAGAACTCCTGCCACAGGTCAGACGGATCCTCTCCGTCCCCATTGACGCGGAAGGTGATGTCCGGGTATCTGAGGGACAGTTCCCTTATATCCGTATCGTAGCTGTACCATTTGACGTTGATTGACTCGAAGGACGACATCCCGTTGTCTCCCATAATGGCATCAATGTCCTCTAGCATCCTTTGGTACTGTTTCCTCGGGCCCTCCTCGAGGGCGAGGGAAAATGTCGTGTAGTATCCCATATCTGAAGAATTAACCCTTGGTCAGAACCAGCTGAAGTGGTAAAAGCCGTTCCTGTGGTCACCGGTCTGCTCGAAGCGCCGGAGTGTCGAGACGACCTCGTCCCTGAATTCCTCGTCGGTGGCCCTTCCGACGTAGTCCGCATCGAAGTAGCTCCGGATTTTCTCGGCGCTCTTTGTCCCGATGTCGTCTACGGCCGCCCGGAACTGATCCTCGGGGATCTCCCAGTCCCCTACCGCATCGTCGTTGAGTGTCTCGAGGACATCGCATCCGCTGTCCTCAAGGAGCCTCTTCAGCTCGTCGATCTGCCAGTTGAAACCGCAGTCCCCGTACTCGATTTCACGCCTGATCTGAATGTGTATCCTGTTTCCCATGATAGAAAGTGTTTGATTGTTTGTTGATGGAGGAGGCCTTTTCAGACCTCCTCGTAAATCTCGAGGTAGGGAGCCCAGACATCTTCCTCCTCACTGGCGAAGTCCCTGCTCCATTCGCCGTATAGGCTGATGAACTCCCCGGAGAGGAAGTAGTCCATATCGGCATCCTCGTCGAACCCGAGTCCGGGACATTCCTCCTTCAGGTCCCGCTTCAGCTCCATCAAGTCGTTCCTGCTGTACTGGCATCCGTTGAAGGCGATGACATCCAGGTCAGGAATTCCTCTCAGAGTTTTAGATGTACTTGGGTGTGGGGGAT
>SFPH01000243.1 GCA_004552115.1 Bacteroidales bacterium | reverse complement strand
CGACAGCAATGTAGCCGGACTTTTCGAGCATTACGAGTTCAATTCCCTCAAAAAGCTCATTCCCGAGGCAGCCGATTCAAAACCTGCCATCAGGACCAAAATGAGAAAGCTCAATGTCATCGAGGTTTCTCCCGATAAGGCTGCGGCCGAGGTCCGTAAGAACGGGATGGCGGCCATCTCCATCGAAAAATCGCTCCACACCGGGGCCGTGGCCGCTATCGCCACCTGTGGGGAAAGCGAATGCAGGAAGGGAAAGTCCGAGAATCTGAATGTGACAGTGGCCACAGGTCCGGCAGCCATTTTCAAGGAAATCCTGGAGGACGGCTCGATAACAAAATACGGAAGAGACCTGAAGGCCCAGTTCGGGCTTCTCTCCGAGTCGGGAATCGCATTGGAGGGCAGGCTGAAGGACATCACGCTGATGCACTACCTCATCAATCCGGAGAAGAGCCACAGCATCGACATTCTGGCAAGGACCTACCTCGGGGTTGACATTGCCCCGGAGGAGGTGGAAGAGGCGGAGCCTGCCAGCCTGTTCGACGTTCCCGCGGCAGACGAGGACAATACCGCGGATATGAGAATGACGGCAGCCATCCTTCCGACTGGAGTGCTGATCAATGATGAACTGAGTGGCACTTCCGCAGGGAACAGCTCACTGCGCAGAGAAATGAAGGAGAGGGAGGACAGAATCAGGGAGATGACCGGGGAGCCGGAGCTGAACATCTCGTCTCCGAAACAGGTCGGAGATGTCCTGTTCGACAAGCTGAAACTGGACCCGAAGGCAAAGAAGACATCCAGGGGCAGCTACCCTACCGACGAGGCCACATTGACAGCCCTTGAGGACAAGAACCCGGTCATCGGGGAAATTCTGGAGTTCCGGGCGGTGAAGAAGCTTCTGTCCACCTACATAGAACCTTTCCCGGGATACATCTCAAGAAAGGACGGAAGGGTGCATACCACTTTCAATCAAGCGCTTACGGCCACGGGAAGGCTGAGTTCATCCAATCCGAACCTCCAGAACATCCCTATCAGGACAGAACGCGGAAAGGAGATCAGGAAGGCTTTCGTCCCGAAGGACAATGACGGATTCATTCTCTCGGCGGACTACTCCCAGATTGAACTCAGAATCATGGCCCATCTGAGCGGCGACGAGCATCTGACTGAAGCGTTCCGGAGCGGTGTGGACGTGCACAGGGCCACCGCAGCCAAGATTTTCGGCATTTCATACGACGAAGTCACCGGAGACCAGAGGCGGATTGCGAAGACGGCCAATTTCGGCATAATGTACGGAATCTCTTCCTTCGGCCTGGCCCAGAGGCTGGGCATTTCCCGGACTGATGCGAAGAAAATCATCGACGATTATTTCGAGGCCTTTCCTTCCGTCAGATCCTACATTGGGGATACGGTGGAAAGCGCCCGAAAAAACGGATATGTGGAGACTATATTCGGAAGGAGGAGATACCTCCCGGACATCAATGCAAAGAATGCCGTGGCGAGGTCGCTGGCTGAAAGGAATGCCGTCAACGCCCCGATTCAGGGCACGTCGGCGGACATCATCAAGCTCGCAATGATAAAAGTCGACCGCAGAATGGAGGAGGCGGGGCTCAGGAGCCGTATGGTGCTCCAGATTCACGACGAACTCCTGTTCGACGCCTGTGCGGACGAGGTGGAGCAGCTCTCCGCCATTGTCAAGGAAGAAATGGAACACGTTACTGAACTTTCAGTACCGCTTACAGTAGAATGCAATTATGGGAAAAACTGGCTTGAAGCTCACTGACATTGACGACATCGGTCTCGTCAGGCTGGCACTTGAAGGCAGCCACTCGGAGTCCGAGGCGGCCTACTTCGCCATCTATGCCCGGTACCACAAGGCGGTGTCCGGACATATAGCAAAGTACGTCAAGGAAACTGAAGAAATCGAGGATATCTGCATGGAGAGCTTCGAGAAGGCTTTCGGCAAGCTCTCTACCTACAATCAGGAGAACAAGCTTTCCACCTGGCTTTTCAGAATCGCGAGGAACACGGCTTTCGACCACCAGGGGAAGAACAAGTCAATGGGCAGGAAGGTAGAGAACACATCCATTGACAACAGCCAGGACGAGGTCATCGATGTGGCGGACGACAGACTCAGTCCCGAGGATGACATCATCTCCAATCAGGACCACGAGAATTTTCTCTACTGCATCGACAAGCTTCCCGAGCACTATATGAGCATAGCCAGGATGTGCTTCGTGGACAACCTGGGTTACAAGGAGATTGCCGAGAAGGCGGGCATTCCCATCAACACGGTGAAGACCCGTATCAGCAGGGCCAAAAGCCTGATTATCAGAATGATGCTTGACATAGAAGAACAATGATGGACTACGAAGGATTCATAAGTGCGGCAAGGTCCCTGTTTCCCGGAATCACTCCGGAGATGGAAGGGAGGTTCAAGGCTCTGGAAAGGCTCTACAATGACTGGAATGCCCGTATCAATGTCATATCCAGGAAGGATATCGGCAGCCTGTACATGAGACACGTGATGCATTCCCTGGCAATTGCGGGATATCTCAAGGCCATGCGGCCGGAGATGTATGAAGGCCTGCGGTCCGGCCGGATTTCCGAAGGATGCCCTGCTTCTGTCCTGGATATCGGTACTGGTGGCGGCTTTCCGGGCATCCCTCTGGCCATTCTGTTCCCTGAGACCGGTTTCACTCTCTGTGACTCGGTCGGAAAGAAGACAATCGTGGCCGAAGCGGTCGCTTCTTCACTGGCTCTTGACAATGTCAAGGTGGTGAACGCCCGTGCGGAGTCCCTGAATGAGACCTTCGATTTCGTGGTATCCCGGGCAGTGACAGCTCTGGACAATTTCTACCCATGGGCAGCCGGGAAATACAGGCAGAGCATCCTTTACCTAAAAGGAGGAGATTTTTCGGAGGAACTCTGCAGAATGATGTCTGCGGCAAGGCTGGCCCCGGGGTCTGTAAGGACGTGGAAAATCCAGGACTGGATTGACGACGGGATGTTCGAGGACAAGTTCGTGATTGACATTCCCGCATCTTCTGCATCCCAGAAGGGTTCAAGGGACTCCGGCAAAAGGGC
>SFPH01000242.1 GCA_004552115.1 Bacteroidales bacterium | reverse complement strand
ATACGTTGAGGGACTTGCCTCCGTTGAGGGCGGCTACGGCAGAACAGGCTCACGCTCACCTATGCAGTGGGATAATACCACCAACGCAGGCTTCAGCCCCTGGACAAGGGAGCGGCCGCCCTTCAGCATCCAGCAGTACCGGAATGTCCCCGTATTGGGAATGTTCTTGTAAACCACCGTGATGCCATTCTCGAACACCCACAGGCTGCCTCCGGAAAGAGGTTCCGGTGATACGGTCTTCAGCTTGACTTTCTTCTGGTTTTTCCTGATTCTCAAGGTGTCGCTGCGGCTGATCACATACTGGTTCCCCGGCGCCGGCTTCCAGGCCTCGGCGAACTGTTCCGGAAGATTGCGTCCTGCAAGAGCCGAGGAATCCGCCCGGCACTCGATTGTCAGGTTCCGGGACTTGTCGAGAATAGCGGAGACGAAATTGTTGAAGAGTCTCACGCCGACCTCGTCTTCAATGTTCTTCTTCAGGAAAAAATCCATCCGCGAGGCGGACGATGCGAGAGAAGAGCCGTAGAGGAATGACGATACGCAGAGGTCCACGTAACGGGAATTGTCCACCACATCGCCGGTATAGTCTCTCCTGAGGTCCATCACAAGCTCGTTCTGCGCATCCCTGTATTCCTCTGCGACCGTCCCGGTCTCGTCCATTCCGGCAAGAACCGATGCCAGGACCGACACAGTCCCGTCAATATGCTCCGAGGATGTGCCGGCGGTAATGCGGAACTTCTCGTCCCCGGGACCATTCTCGCTGCTTATATATTTGAAATCAATGTCAAAAACCGGAACAGAAGCCCTCCTGAAGGCATTCACAAGCCTCTTCTTCAGGACAATGCCGAATTCCTGGGCCAGCTTCTGTGACACGAGCGGCTGGACGGTAGGCATATTCGCAGCAGGAGTCCGCGGAGAGGAATACTCCGCAGTAATCCATACTGCGTGAGGATTGCCTGTCTGTATATGACGGAAGCGGGCATGGTCTGACGGAGTCCAGCTATACTCCCTGGACGTACGGGAGACCGGGGATCTCGGAACGAGGAGGGAGAGCATGTTCATCTTGCTCAGAACAGCGTTGGCGTCAATGTCTCCGGATATTACAATAGCCTGATTTCCGGGAGAATAGCGTTCCCCCTTCGAATAGGCCTGTTCCCCGATGATGTCGAAGACCATCAGCAATGACGAGTCCACCATCTCGGCAGACCTGGAAAGGTCCATCTGGCTGAACTTGTATACGGTGGCATCGGAAGCCGTCGTCACATAGCCTCCGCTGCCTGGCCAGATGCAGTTTCCGGAAAGAAACATGTAAGGAGAATAAGCATCGAAATGAGGGAGGCGGGAAAGGGCCCCCATCGCATTGACTGCCGAACTCCCCCTTGTAATCTCCGTCTCGTCTTCAGTGCCAGTCCTCTGGACCAATGCAATATCAGCCTTTCCCTTCTCTGTGGAATTGGTTACAACATAATAAGTTATACCATTGTCCAGACATCCCGTCCTGATCTGCGGAGCGGCCGGAAGGGTGGGCAATCCTGCCGCAGGCACGATTATTGGTATAAGGAGTCCGAGAAGAAAAACTATTGCTCTATTCATACAGTCCGTCATAAAAAAGCGTTCGTTTCGCAAAATTACTATATTTTTTGTATATTTGTCGGGATTGCGCATATTGAAAACATTAAAAACACTGATACAATTATGAAAAAGATTATTCTTGCTTTCGCGGCTCTTGCCATTGCGGCAGGCATGTCCGCGGCTCTTGCCATTGCGGCAGGCATGTCCGCTCAGGATCTCGCAACTGCTACTTCTACCTACAATAGCGGTGCCGAAGCTCTCACAATGGGTAACAAAACTGATGCCCTCGAGTATTTCCAGAAAGCTCTCGCCATTGCCCAGGGTCTTGGTGACGAAGGAGCTGACGTGGTTGCGAACTGCAAAAACGCAATACCTTCAGTGATTCTCTCCATCGGCAAGGAACTCTACAACAACAAGGATTTCGAAGGAGCTCTCGCCAAGATGAAAGAGGCTTCCGACAAGGCTTCCGAGTACGGAATCGAGGATATCAAGGCTGAAGTCGCTGAGCTCATCCCTCAGGTGAACCTCACCAAGGCAATGGAAGGCGCCAACAGCGCATTCAAGGCAAAGGATCTCGCAGGTGCCCTCGCAGGCTACAAGGAAGTTATGGCTCTTGACTCTACAAACGCAGTTGCCGCTCTCCGTCTCGGCCAGCTTCTCAGCGGCTCCAACCTCGAGGAGGCCGAGAAATATCTCAACATCGCAGCTGCCAACGGACAGGAGGAGAACGCCACCCAGCTCCTCGGAACAGCATATCTCAAGAAGGCCGCAAGCCAGCTCAAGGTCGGCAAGTACGCCGATGCGGTAAGCCTTGCCGAGAAGGCCAATGAAATCAAGGCCAATGCACAGGCTCTCCTCATTGCCGGACAGGCTTCCCAGAAGCTCGGAAAGGACAGCAATGCCATCTCTTTCTTCGAGCAGTACCTTGAGGCAGCTCCTTCCGCCAAGAACGCAGGCGCCATCGCATTCACCGTGGGCGCTCTCTTCCAGAAGGCAGGCAACAAGTCCAAGGCTGTCGAGTACTATCAGAAGGTAGCTTCCGACCCTCAGTTCGGAGCTCAGGCAAAGCAGCTTATCTCAGCCCTCAGCAAATAGTTCCGAATGAAATTCCTGGAACTTCTTGCTCCGGCAAGGAATATGGATATCGGCATCGCGGCCATCGACTGCGGTGCCGATGCCGTATATATTGCCGGGCCGGCATTCGGAGCCAGACAGGCCGCCGGCAACAGCATTGAAGATATCAGGACACTGTGTTCCTACGCCCACAGATACGGGGCGAGGGTCTTCATAACTCTCAACACCATCGTCTTCGACAGCGAGCTGGAAGACATCCATGAAATGATGCTCAGTGTTGAAGAGGCCGGAGCCGACGCCATCATTGTACAGGATCTCGCCCTGCTGAAACTGGCCGGAGGCGGAATCCCTCTCCATGCATCAACCCAATGCGCGATAAGGGACAAGGACAAGGCATTGCTTTACAGAGACCTGGGATTCTCCCGGATTGTGCTTGAAAGGGAGATGTCCCTGGACGGCATAAGGGAAATCAGCGAAGCGACAGGATCGGAGATAGAGTTCTTCGTGCACGGAGCCCTCTGCGTATGCTACAGCGGCCAGTGTTACCTGTCCGAGGCAGTTGCCGGACGCAGTGCCAACCGGGGAGAATGCATCCAGGCCTGCAGGAGTCTTTACGACCTTGTGGACGGGGACGGCAATGTGCTGGTCCGGAACAAGGCCCTGCTTTCATTGAAGGACTACAATCTTCTGCACAGGCTTGAAGACCTGGCCGGCGCAGGGGTGACGTCTTTCAAGATCGAAGGCCGTCTCAAGAACATGTCGTATGTCAAGAACACTGTCAGGGCATACTCCGAGGCTCTTGATGTCCTCGTGTCATCCAGACCCGACCTGTATGCCAGGGCTTCACGCGGAGTTGTCCGGGGAGGGTTCAGGCCGGACCTCGGCAAGACATTCAACCGGGGTTACACTGAGCTCTTCATTGACGGGAAGCGCGGCCGGTGGTCCTCGATGGATGCTCCGAAGGGCATGGGAGAAATCATCGGTACCGTCAAGTCCGTCAGCCCTGCAGGGAAAAACGGGATTATGATCGAGGTCAGCCTCAACGAGGCCGGCCTGGCATCGCCGCTCGGAAACGGAGACGGATTCGCCTTCATAAGCGGGAACGGGAGCATTGCAGGATTCCGCGGCGACGTATGCTCTGGCAATACCATACGCTGCCAGAAAGTCGATGGACTCCGCAGGGGCACGACATTGTACAGGAATCTCAATACGGGTTTTGAGAAAGCCATCGAAAGCGCCGCCTGCAGGAGGATGATCCGGGTCAATGTCAATGTTGAGGCCTCCAGGTCAGGGGATGGTCATTTCACATTGGCCTGCACGGCAATGTCGGAAGACGGAAGGGTGGTTTCGGTTTCAATGGATGCCGGAAACGAGGCCGCCGGCAACAGGGACAGGATGAAAGGCCTGATGGAAAGCCAGTTGGGAAAAAGTTCCGGGATATACGAATTCACTGCCGCATCTGTCAGCCAGGGCGAACTCCCTTTCACAAGCGCATCCTTCCTCAACAATATCAGGCGCACTCTGGCAGAGGAACTGGACAAGTTGCC
>SFPH01000241.1 GCA_004552115.1 Bacteroidales bacterium | reverse complement strand
GTTCACCGGATACCACAATCGACGCCAACGACCCGGACAAGGTATGGATACCGAAGCAGAGCACCGGAATCACGCTCAATGACGATGACGGCTACATCACCATAGCCTCCTACGTCGACAAGCAGTTCTCCATCGATGCCGCTGATGCACAATACGGAAGCCTTAAGGAAGGCGTAATCACATTCCCTGTCGGCAGCATTTTCGCAAACCTCTCCAAATACATGCAGCCTGATGAGTGGTATCCGGTGAACGGTGACGGAATGCAGCGTCTGGTTCTGCCCGGAGGCCACGTCTATGACTACTCGTTATCCGTGTCCAAGGGCGAGGTCAGCCCGGGATTGACCCCGATTGACGTAACCGCAGGCCAGGACATAGTGAAGGTCAGGTATGCATTCTTCGACGGAAGGCTTGACGACGGACAGATAAGCCTCAATGCCCAGGCTCTCGACGAGGGAAGCCTCAGTTTCGGAAATGAGATCCTTGAAGGAAGCGGAACCGTCAATGCCGTCCTCGACAAGACCGGGCTCTACACATTGGTAGCCTGCGGATATGACAAGAATGACAGGATGCAGGCATACGACGGCGTAAGCTTCGGATTCATCCTGGAGGGAGACAGCCGCCCTGTTGTCATGACCATCGGGCTGGAAGGCACAAACGAGTACGGCGGCAACGGCATAACCACAGACAACTCGACCAGGTTCTATGCCTATGGCGAAGGCATCGAGAGCGTCGTGTACGGAATGTTCAAGAAAAGCAAGATCAAGTCCTATGACGGGGACTACGAACAGCTTCTCACGGACTCCGGAAGGGAGATGGACAAGGAAACCATCGACAGAATCAACAGCAGCTCATACAGCAAGATGTACACCGGGCTGAACGGTGACAGCGAGTACATTATGGTACTCAAGGCCGACAACGGTTTCGGAAGCCGCATATTCACTGCGGAATACAGGACTACCGGAGTGTTCAACCCTGTCCTTGAAAGTTACGGCTACGATGACTTCTTCGCAGCAATACAGATGAGCAAGAAGGCCCTCATCGACACGGATTGGAACTACTATGCCGTCAACCTCATGGGAAGCAAGCCTTACAGGACTTATATGGGCAAGGTCAGCGTCAATGCCAGCGATGTCCAGGAGGAAGGCATTGACATGCTGGAAATCAATGGACTTGCAGCATTGAACTTCGACCAGGAAGGAGCCGACAAGCTCCTGGCCGCATATATTCCGGGATCATCCGCGCTCCAGGGATACTACGGTCTGTTCGTGCCGCTCCTTGACCAGGATGCGATGGGAACAATCGAGGGAGACAGCGTTTTTGCAGGCTATATGCCGGAGGAACAGGCCAATGTCTATATGGTGGCCGGAATGTTCGCAGGCTGCGTCGCCGACGGATACATAGCCTTCGTGCCAAGCCCTGTGCTGATCCAGCAGGGATATACGTTCTCCTATTTCTTCCTGGGCAGCCAGACCAGCCTCTATGGCCTCTATACCGAGATGATGCTCGTGGATGCATCGAAGGATCTCGGCGAAGTGCCGGCTCAGGCCAGACAGAACACGGCTATCCTGTGGGATGCTGCCATCAAGGCAGCCAGAAACGTGAACTTCGTGGAACTTCCTGAATACTACGATTTCCAGGAGGAACTTAAGAAGGTGCTGGATATGGAGGCGGGCAAGCCAGAGAATCTCGCCATTGAAGATTAACCATCAAAACAGACAATAAATGAAAAACAAGATAATATTCATTGCGGTTTCGCTTATGGTTGCCGGCAGCTGTTCAGTCGAGGAGACCAGCGTGGTGCCGGAAGAGGCTCCGGAGCCGTCAAAGATTGCCAACGTTCCCGACAATGCTGAACACGGAGTGCTGATTGCCAAGTTCGATGCCGGTTTCGTGCCTCAGCTGGAGGCGATGGAAAGGACGGCACTGCTCACCAAATCAGCGCCCGAGGCCCCGACTCCGGAATTGGAAAGCCTTTTCAACGAACTGGGAGTCATCTCATGCAGCAGAGTATTCGCGAAGGATGACAGGAATGAGAAGGAGACCAGATCTGCCGGACTTCACAGATGGTACCTTCTCAAGTTTGACAGGGACAAGGACCTGAAGGCCGCTGCAGAGGCTCTCGCACAGGTCGCCGAAGTCAGCATTGTCCAGTTCAACAACAAGCCTGTCAGGACTTTCGACGGGCAGCGGGCCGCATTCAGGGATGAGCCGCATCCTTCGACAAAGGCTTTCACGCCGTATCCTTTCAATGACCCATATCTTTTCTGGCAATGGCATTACATCAACAATGCTGACCAGGCCATCTCCAACACATCCAGGGAGGGAGCCGATGTAAATGTTGCGCCGGCCTGGAAACTGACGGGAGGGGATCCGAGAATCATCGTGGCCGTGCTTGACGAGGGTGTGAAATACACCCATCCGGACCTTGCGGACAATATGTGG
>SFPH01000023.1 GCA_004552115.1 Bacteroidales bacterium | reverse complement strand
CCATCCGGCCTGTCCGGCGAGATAGACGAGCGGAATAGAAAGCAGGGCGACCCATTGGAGCCATTTCATATTCTCGAGCTTTCCCTTCCAGCCGAAGAAGAGCAAGAGGATCATAAGGAGCATCAGGAAGCCTCCGAGGCCCACCATGACCCTGAATGACCAGTAAACCAGAGATACATTCGGTATCAGGTCTTCCGGCTTTTCAATGTAGCCGTAACCGAAGCAGTCAATATTCTCCTCGAGAACCTTCCTGGCCTCTGCAGCAGCCTCGGGATCATTGTCCTTGAGCGTGCGGTAGGACTTGAATGCGGCCAGCGCCGCCTTTCCCTTGCTTATCTTGGCATCGGCGGAGAGATGTTCCACCCCGTTCTCGTCGACATAGCCGTTGAGGAGGTCGTTGATGCCGGGAACATAGCCGTTTATGTCGTGTGTGGCGAGAATCGACAGCATTCCGGGTATCTCCAGGCCTGGGACAATGGAGAATGGCGCCCGCGGGCCTCCGTCTTCAAGCCCCTCTGCTGCAGCGAGTTTCATAGGCTGGTATTTGGCTGCGTGAATGCCGGAGCCGTCACCCGAGAACATTACAGCCACTGTTCCGACAATGCCGACCAGAGCCGCTGTCTTTATGCTTGCAGTGGCAAAGCGGACGTGCCTTTTCCTGAGCAGATACCAGCAGCTCACGCCGATCACGAAGATGGCTCCTGTCATCCACCCGCTGAACCAGGAGTGGAAGAACTTGCTGATTGCTACCGGGTTGAAGGCTACGGCCCAGAAATCAACCATCTCGTTGCGGACAGTGTCCGGATTGAATTCCATGCCCACCGGATGCTGCATCCAGGAATTTGCCACGAGAATCCAGATTGCGGAAATTGCGGCTCCGATGCCTGTAAGCCAGGTGGATGCGAGGTGGAATCTCTTGCTGACCTTGTCCCATCCGAAGTACATCACTGCGACGAAGGTGGCTTCGATGAAGAAGGCGATGATTCCCTCGATGGCGAGCGGCGCTCCGAAAATGTCTCCAACGAACCAGGAATAATTGCTCCAGTTGGTTCCGAATTCAAATTCCAGGATGAGGCCCGTGGCAATGCCCACCGCGAAGTTGATGCCGAAAAGTTTCATCCAGAATTTTGCCGTCTGTTTCCAGAAGTCGTCCTTTTTGACCACGTAAATGGTTTCCATCACTGCCATTATGATGGCAAGTCCAAGGGTCAGGGGGACGAATACCCAATGGTAGCACGCAGTCAGCGCAAATTGTGCGCGTGACCACCCCAACATTGCTGTGTCAATCATTATAGTTTAGTTTTCAGTGTTTTCATCTGCCTGGTTTTCAGCCTTCTCGATAAGCTGCTGCCCCACGAAGTCGCTTTTCTGTCCTTCAGTCTTCCCGGCCAGGACAGGTTTGAAGAAGAACAGTCTGAGCACAAGGAAGAGGATTATGACCTTCAACAGGATTAGCCACCATAACTGGCGTCCCCAGGTCATTTTCCTGAATCCGTCAATGTACAGGTCAGCCGCAGCAGCAATGAATTTTGAAAAAGCCTTCATCATTTTCAAATATAGCAATATTTGATGGGATTTTTGTATTTTTACAGCATCAATTGAAACAGGATGGACTTGTCACTATATAACTATTCCCTTTGCATTGCCTTGACGCTGCTTCTGTTTTTCGGGTTGGACATGTTGTTCGCGCGTGTTCCCGAGAAAATGATTTATTCGCGTTTCATCCAGTCGCGAAAGATGATGGGAGCGGCTTTGCTCATTCTTGCTGCCGGCAATGCTGTGCACCTCCTGTTTGACATAAGGCTTAAGGCATTGGATATCTCCATATTGCTCAATATGACGATATACTTCATGTGCTACTGGCTCTTCAGTTCGGCATTGATGACACTCCTCGTTGACAATTTTGTCACCAGGAGGCGGACGGTGGTCCATCTGACTCTGTGGCTGGTCTATGCGGCATTGGCGGCAGCCGAGATGCTCTTGCCGGAAGATGTGCGGGTCTGGGCTACAAGAGCACTTGCGGCAGTTCTTTTAATATATGGCATTTTCCTGGCAATACGCATGCTGCGCACATACAGGAGGGCAATCCGCCTGTTCGAGAATACTCATTCGGACGATATAGGGGCCTATATCCGCTGGCTTTCGGTATTTACCTATTGGGCCGCTGGGTTCGGTATCAGCTGTGCCATGCTCACATTCCTTCCTTACGAATATGTTTTCCTGTGGACATTGGCTGCCGTGCCGTTCTACATTTACCTGTACTGCTGCTACAAGAATTATCTTTTCTTTTACGAGCAGGTCGAGACTGCAATCCGGGAGGATGAAGACATGATGCAGGCCGGCCTGGATGACCAGGCAGTCCCGGAGGTTTCGGACGGGGCCGGAAAGGCAGTGCCGGTTTACTTTTCTGACATAGCCCAGCGCATGGATATCTGGATTAAGGATGAGGGCTACCGCAAGCCGGGTCTTACATTGAGTGAATTGGCAACGCAGTTCTGTACTAACCGCACTTATCTGTCTGAATACATCAATACCGTATACCGGAAAAATTTCCGGGACTGGATTACCGATTTGCGCATCGAGTCAGCCAAGCGTCTGATGCTGAATAATCCCGGCATGAAGGTGCAGGACGTATCCGATCAGGCCGGTTTCCTGTCTCTCAGCCATTTCTCCAGGATATTCAGAGAGAAGGAGGGCTGTACTCCGGCAAAGTGGCGGAATGACGGTGCTGCTGAATAATTGCCACACCTTCAAATGGAGATGCGGCAATCAGTTCTGTTCAGCCTCTACTTCCAGATGACTACCCCCGCCGGCTCAAGTTCCCTTCCTCCGAGAATGATTTCGGCATCGGCCGGGATGTCAATGCTTACTGCATCGGAGCGGTAGTTGAGGACAATGTTGAAGCCGTCCCTCCATTCCTTTATCACGCCCTCCGGGAGGTTCTCCACCTCCACTCCGGCATTGGCATAGAGCCTGCGGAGCACATCTTCCTCAAGAACAGCGTCGTCGGTGTCGGCTCCGATGAAGGTCACTGTGCCCTTGCCCAGCCTGCGATGGGTGACGGCGGCGCTTCCCTTGTAGAACTGGTCAGCATAGCAGGCCCAGACCTCGGTTGACGGAGCAGGTGTCAGGACATCGGCCCAGTTGTTCCATCTGCAGGTCTTGCCGTCCATCTCGATTTTGCCGTGATAATTCTGCGGCAGATGGTCGTAGAACAGGCTCGTGAGCCCGGCCAGTCCGTATATCGGGGCGGAGAGAAGCTCCTGCCAGAGAGCACCGTTCCGGTCCTTCTGTCCGGTTCTGCAGGTCAGGACAAGGTGGCCGCCCTTCTTTACGTATTTCGTCCATCTGTCGACAAGGGCGCTGTCCAGAAGCTGGTATGCCGGGGCAATCAGGAACGGATACCTGTTGAAATCGGCCTTCTCGGAAATGACATCCACCGGGCAGGCCATCTTCTTCAGGAGCCTGTGGTATTTCTGGGCGTGGTCGAGAGTCTTCCACTGAGGAGTCTGCTTCTGGTTCTCAACCTCCCAGTGGACTGGCATTTCGTAGAGAATGGCAGTACGCCTTGCCGAACGGCATTCAGGCTCCCTGGCCTTCGGGTCGTATGCCTTGCGGAGAAGTTCCAGTTCTTTGTTGATCTGAACGTACTCCTCTCCGCCCGGGGAAAGGGTGACACCGTCGGTGAGCATCATTCCATAATGGTACTGCTCGCTGCCCCTCAGAGGCTGGCGGAAACGGTAGTTGCATACGAATTTCCCGCCCCCTGCGAATACGTGGTAAACCCACATGCGGACTGCGCCCGGCATAGGCTGAGGGTTGAATGTGCCCCAGTTGACCTGGCCAGGCTGGAGTTCCATAACTCCGAAGCGGTTTCCGGTGAAATTGCGGAACTGGTCGTTGCTGAATCCGAGATATTCAGGGTCTCCGATGCGGAATCCCTGCTCCCCGATTCCGTCCCTGTGGCCTGTAACCAGATAACGGGTGTAGGTCAGGAAATCGGTATGGTCCATCTTCACCGGGTCCACAGGGGTGAATACAGGGATGAGATTAGTGGTAATCCATTGGTTGTCAGATATATGTGAGCGGAGAATGTCGGCCTGGAAATTGACGAAGCCGGCAAGTTCGTCCGCCATGAAGCATTTCATGTCCAGGACGGCGTGAGGGTTAGGCTTCTCCGGGACCTCCTGTGCATTCGGAAGCCTGACCTGCCCGAAGTCCTGATAGGTCTCGCTCCAGAAAGCACAGCCCCAGGTCTTGTTGAGGGCCTCGATGCTGCCGTACTTCTCTTTGAGCCATCTTCTGAAGGCAGCCTGGGCATTTTCGCTGTAGTCCATCACTCCGTAATGGCCGGGCTCATTGTCAATCTGCCATCCGATGACACTGGGATTGTTGCCGTATCTTTCTGCCAGTTTCGTGACAATGCGCTCCACGTATTCCCTGTAGCGTTCGCTGCTCCAGGATGCGTGCTGGCGGCGGCTGTGCTGGATCTGCACTCCGTTGTCACGCACAATGAGAATGTCCGGGTATTTCTTCGCCAGCCAGACCGGAGGGGTCGGCGTCGGGGTGCAGAGAATGACTTTGAGGCCATGCTTCTCCGCCAGCGAAACCGCCTTGTCGAGCCAGGCGAAGTCGAATTTTCCCTCTTCCGGCTCCATCATTCCCCAGGCGAACTCGGCGAAATGGGTGAATTTTATGCCCATTGCGGCCATGTTGCCCAGATCCCTGTCCCACTGGGATTCGTCCCATTGCTCCGGATAATAATATGAGCCGAGACTGAAGAGATTCTCTTTCGGAAAAGACCTGTCCACCCTGTTCTGTGCATTGGAAACAGGGCCGGAAAGCATGCAAATGAAAAATACCGATATCAGCAGAATAGTTCCGTGTTTCATATTGTTTTCTTTTATTCTGCTAATATAGGTATTTATTATGGTTTATGAAAATGTCGGCAGGCTATCCGAAAATCGAATTCAGTACATAGGCAAGTCTGTAGCCTGCGCGCTCGAGCAGCGAGAGTACAAATGCGGAATTGTCATACATATATGTATCCCTTACTGACGCTCCGGATTCAATGTCGAAAATGTGGGCGGATGCTTTCGCCACCTCGGTTCCCCAGTCGTAGAGGGATCCTTTAAGCATCGATTTCACAGCCTTGCGGTCCGAGGTCATTGCCCAGCGGGCAAGTTCGTCCACACCGCCGGTGAAGGTTTCGCTCACGATCATGCCGTCCCAGACCTTGTGGAAGCCGTATTTCTCACCGCGGTACCCGATCTTGAAGCCTCCTATGCCCCTGTCCCTCTTGTCCGCATAGGAAATATGGACAGGACAATGCATGTCGCCTACGAGGTGAATCACGTTCAGAAGGCACTGGAGCCTTGTAGAGTCGTCCAGGGCCTCAGGATTGCCGAGCTTGGCAATGCTCTCCTCGATGACATTGATGCAGCTCATTTCCGGGTTGGAGAATGCTTTCATCTCCGCATCCACCTGGAAAGCATGCGGAATGCTGCGGGTCATCTTGCCTTTGTAGGGTTTGGTGACCTTCATCTGCATATCTGCCCGATAGTAGTCCAGCCAGGATGCGTAAGAGGAAATGCTCCGGCCTTCCAGTATCCGGGTAACTGCCTTGAGAGTCTTGGGGCTGAGGTTCTGTTCAGCGATGAGGGCTATTGCCGCATGTTCCCTTTTTGTCCATCCATGTGCCGTGGTGCCTGTGACGAGCAATGCTGCGGCTGCAGTGGCCAATAGTTTAAGTGTAAGTTTCATGACGATGTATTTTTGAATTTCCGCAATAGTAGTGTTTTTTCACCATTTCCGCAACTGTTTCTTCTTCCTTTCCTGTGCGCAATGAGGGATAGCTGAATTTTTTTCAAGCCATTTGGAATTTTGAAAACTAATTTCAATATTTGCGGAAACAAAGGAAGGAAATGAGACTTTATTCCGATAACTGTTGCTGTTGTTGTTTCGCACCGGGAGACTGGCGTGAAAGAACTGATGCATAGTTGAGGAATCTGTCTTTGCAATAGTTCGGCCTGCCAGTCTGTACTGGCGGGTCTTTTTTTGTGCCCGGAAGTGCGGAAGAGCCGGAGCGGATATCTGCAAGGAACTTGACAATTGAAACCATTAATCTTTAACATTATGATACACAGAAACATTACCGAACTTATCGGCCGGACTCCTCTCGTGGAGATCAGCGGCCTTGAAGGACAGAAAGCCAGAATTGCAGTCAAGGTGGAATCATTCAATCCCGGCGGAAGCGTCAAGGACAGGATTGCATTGTCAATGATAGAGGACGCTGAAGTCCGGGGAGTGCTGGCTCCGGGGGCGACCATTATCGAGCCTACCAGCGGAAATACAGGTGTCGGACTGGCCTGGATCGGCCGGGTAAAGGGTTACAGGGTCATTCTCACTATGCCCGAGACCATGAGCCGTGAGCGCAGGAGCCTGTTGAAGGCATATGGCGCCGAACTCGTTCTGACGCCGGGTACCGAGGGCATGAAGGGAGCGATCCGCAAGGCGGAGGAACTCAGGGCTGCGACTCCGGGAGCCATTATACTGGGGCAGTTCGTGAATCCGGCCAATCCTGTCGCACATGAGAAATATACCGGTGAGGAAATCTGGAACGACACCGAGGGCCAGGTGGATATCTTCATCGCAGGCGCAGGCACCGGCGGAACGGTGAGCGGAACGGGCAGGGCACTAAAGAGACATAAGCCCGAAGTCAGGATTATCGCCGTCGAGCCGGCCGGTTCGCCTGTCCTCACGGAAGGTCATGCCGGACCGCATAAGATCCAGGGCATTGGAGCCGGGTTCGTGCCCGACACATTGGACAGGTCTGTGGTGGATGAAGTGCTTACGGTAGCCGACGAGGCCGCATTCGAGGGGATGAGACTTCTGTCCCGCCGGGAGGGCATACTTGCGGGAATATCTTCCGGAGCAGCGTTCAGCGCAGCCCTTGAGGTGGCCCGCAGGGAGGAGAATGCCGGGAAACTTGTAGTAGCTCTTCTGCCTGACACCGGGGAGAGATATCTGTCAACCGGATTGTTCGAGTAGTCATGTACAGGGCACCGAGCAGAAACGAACTCGCAAGAATGATGGATCTTGTGAAGTATGTCATTTTCCCGGACTATTCGGATGTGCCGATCTGGATTGACGGTACGCAGGCTGTCCGGAGCATCCTCGAAGCCCAGATGGCTACGATAATGGAGCCGGAGACGGTTCTGCCGTCCGCGGAGCCCGGAAAGGCAGCTCCGGTCCCCGGACTAAACGCCAGGGAGCCCGGGAAAGCAGTTCCGTCAGCCATCGCTGCCATCGCCGCGGACTTCATCGATTCCCTTCCGGAAATCGGCCGCATCCTGGCCACTGATGTGGAGGCCGTGCTTCACAACGATCCGGCAGTGACCGACCCCGGAGAAGTGATTCTCTGCTATCCTTTGGTCAAGGTCATGCTGAATTACCGGGTCGCGCACAGGCTATATGAACTTGGCGTTCCCCGCATACCGAGAATGCTGACGGAGATGGCCCATAGCGAGACAGGAATCGACATCCATCCCGCTGCGGTCATCGGAGAGTACTTCGCCATCGACCACGGCACCGGTGTGGTCATCGGGGCGACCAGCATCATAGGCCGGCATTGCATGCTCTATCAGGGAGTTACCCTGGGTGCGCGCAATTTCAGCTATGACAGTGCCGGACATCCGGTGAATGAACCCCGCCATCCCATTCTCGAGGACAATGTCACTGTATATTCCAACACATCGATTCTCGGCCGGGTCCGGATCGGTCACGACAGCATCATAGGAGGCAACCTCTGGCTGACCCACGATGTCCCGGCCGGAACCAAGGTGCTCCAGGCCCGCTCAGTCCAGATTCCGAGTTTTGACAGCGGAGCCGGGATATGAGCGTATGCTGTACGGCCCGCAGGCCGTCCTGCCGGGATGCCTTCCGGTTCTGATGCTGTCCGGCATGCTGTCTGGCATCACTCGATATGGTATTCCTTGATGTTCTTTATGCCGGGGATGCCGAAGTAGGCCGATACAATGTCGCCCTTGACCCAGAGTTTCCTTTTGAGATTCGAAGGATTCGAAACGAGGTTGAGGGCGTTTCT
>SFPH01000240.1 GCA_004552115.1 Bacteroidales bacterium | reverse complement strand
GTCATCATATGCGATCCTGTCAGACAAAACGAAATCGTTGGAAGCAAAGATCCGGGAACTGAATGCCAAGAAATACGCTTTGGAGAATCAGATTGAAGCATTGAACACTGACGGATGGGACAGGTTCGTAAGGAATGTCAAGCGCCATCTCAAACAGTGGTTCTCGGAGAACAACATTTTCAAAGGGACTCTATGCGCATTACTAATTGCAATTGTCCTATGCATCATTATCGTTCTCGACAGTGCATACTGGTCAACGGATTCGCTTGCCAGGCGCGCATATGATTCGGCAGTCGAAATGAAATGGAAGAACCCGGGGAGGTATTATCAGGAGATTCGGGAGGAGTGCAGAGAGAACGGAAGGAAAGCCGGCAGGCAACTGGTCGAGTATTATGAGAGTCTTGCCGAAGAAAAGAAGCAGGAGGCCGATCAATGAATGCGACCGATGGAATGGCACTGCATTTCCGGGAAATCCTGGACAGGAAGCAAAGCTTTGAAAACCTTGGCCTGCTGAAGATGAAGTCCGGCAATGACTTCGTTGAAGATGGCCTCCGACTTCCGGATCCGGTTCTTTACTTCCACGGCCTGATAGCTGAGAACGAGATCACCGTACTGTTTTCCAAACCCGGAGTCGGCAAGTCTATCCTTGCCGTACAGATAGGTGTGGAAATAGCTAAAGTAAAGCCTGTATTGTATATAGATTTGGAATTGTCAGTCAAACAGTTCCAGAAGCGATACACAGTTCAGGGAATACGCTTCAATTTCCCGGATAACTTCAAGAGAGCGGAATTCAACACTGATGATCCCATAACGGATGGAATGGAGGAAGGGCTGCTGGAGAGCATAGAGCTGGCAGCGCAGAAAGGAATCCCGGTAGTGATTCTGGACAATATCACCTACGCCTGTCCCGATGCAGAAAGGGCGGACTCTGCAACCATATTCATGCAGAGGTTGAAACACCTCAAGGAATCTTACCGCATCACCCTGATCATACTTTCGCACACGCCGAAGATACCTGACTACAGGCCTCTGAGCTTGAACGACCTTGCCGGTTCCCACAAGCTGATGGCGTTCGTGGACTCCGCCGTCGCTCTGGCAAGGGTTCCGGGGAAGCCTTGCCAGCGATACATCAAGCAGGTCAAAGTGCGCAGTTCCGAGGCCATCTACGACGGAGAACACGTGGCCCTGCTCGAACTGGTGGACAGTATGGGATGGCTGCATATGGAATTCATCGGCGAGGCTTCGGAGAACGAACTGCTGTACTCGGCCGAACACGACCCGAGAATCGACGAGGCCAGGGCATTGCACTCGGAAGGAAAGAGCCTGAGGGAAATAGCCGCGATAATGAGTGTGGGCAAGAGCACCGTCAGCAGATGGCTAAAGGAAAAGACTGTCCCGTGTGTCCCAACTGTCCCAAGTGTCCCGGGTGCGGGACAAACGGGACAGACGGGACAGACGGGACAGTTGGGACACAAACCAGAGACAATATGAAGAAGAACTACCGTTACCACCTGCTGAAATATAAGGGCAGAAGCAGCCGGCTCACCTGCCCTGGCTGCGGACGACCACTCTGCTTCACGCCCTACGTGGATGAAAACGACGTCCCTGTGAATGTGGAACGCTATGGCCGTTGCGACCACGAACAGAGTTGCGGCTACAATCTCTATCCCCCGTACGAGCCGAATCGGCAGGGCGGAAATATTTTCGCCTTGCCCAAATCCGGGAAACGGTCCGTCAGGCACCGCAAGGAGCCTCGGCAAGGATTGTGTCTGCTCCCGATGGATATTGTCCGGAAAACGCTGCTTTTCACGCCAAAGAACGGATTTATCGCCTTTCTTTCCGATGTGTTCGGCGAGGAAACAGCAAAGTCGCTCGTGAAGAAATATCGTATCGGGACGACAAAGGACGGATATGCCGTTTTCTACCAGTTCGACATCCGGGACCGGTGCCGCGCCGGAAAGATCATCCCCTACAATCCCCGGACCGGCCACCGCATCAAGGACGGCTCCGTTCCGGCAGTAATGTGGGTGCACAGCAGACTTAAAGCACTGCATCAGCTGCCCGATGATTGGACACTGTCCCAGTGCCTGTTCGGAGAGCACCTGCTCCCCCTCTGCCCCGAGCTTCCCATCGCTCTGGTAGAAGCCGAAAAGACTGCGGTCATCTGCTCCGCAGTCTTTCCGGAATTCCTCTGGCTCGCCACCGGCGGACTAGGCCAGTTCAACGACCGCGTGAAAGTCCTCCTCGGTCGCCAGGTCATCGCCTTCCCCGACCTCGGCGCCTGCGACCGATGGCGGAAGAAGGCAAAGGACTATCCCCTGCTGAACATCACCGTGTCCGACTACCTTGAGAAAAACGCCACCCCGCAGCAGCGGGAGATGGGCGCCGATCTGGCGGATTTGGTGGTGGAGGAGGAGAGGATAGTTGATAGTGGAAGGAGAAGAAATTCAGGG
>SFPH01000022.1 GCA_004552115.1 Bacteroidales bacterium | reverse complement strand
GGCGGACTAATCCGGAATAAGGGCAGACAATGACGAAAGATAATTATATTTATTCATACTATCAGGGTATAAAGAACGGAAAATATACCGTCGGGCGCTGGATCGAGCTCCTGTATGAGTACATCATCAAAGGACTCGAGGAAAAGCGCTTTTTCTTTGATCAAAAGAAGGCGAACGAGGTTATCGAGTGGATAGAATCGCATTGTTTCCACACAGAGGGACCGCTCGCACCGGGACCGCTCAAATTGGAGCCGTGGCAAAAGGCGTTTTACTCTTGTGTCTATGGTCTCGTTGATGAAGCGGGACGGCGACAGTTCCGCGAGGTCGTGCTGGTCGTCGGAAGAAAGAACGGAAAGACGAAAATCGCCTCGGCTGCCGGTGATTATGAATTCAGATCTCCGGAATTCGGTTCTAGGGTTTTCTGCCTCGCTCCGAAACTTGATCAGGCGGATCTCGTTTATAACGATATTTGGATGATGGTGACGCTCGATCCGGAATACCAGGAGCTTAAGGAACGGCTTTCGGAGAAGGACGAGCACAATAAAAAACTCTATGATGACTCTGAGCTCCCGCGTCACAGGATGAGCGATCTCGCTATTCCTGGCACGAACAGCACCGTCAAGAAAATAGCGTTTTCCGCTAAGAAGTCAGACGGCTTTAATCCGTCGCTTGCGATATGTGACGAGGTGGCGAGCTGGGAAGGTGACGCGGGTCTCAAGCAATACGAGGTCATGAAGTCAGGCATGGGAGCACGTCCGGAGGGATTGCTGCTCAGCTGTACGACTTCGGGCTATATCAACGACAGTATATACGACGAGTTGCTCAGGAGGGCGACACGTTTTCTTTTAGGAGACAGCAAAGAGACGAAGCTGCTCCCGTTCCTGTATATGATCGACGACGTCGATAAGTGGAACGATATAAACGAGCTCCGGAAGGCTAATCCAAATCTCGGGAGCTCGGTCTCCGTCGACTATATGCTCGAGGAGATAGCGGTCGCGGAGGGATCACTCTCGAAGCGGGCGGAGTTCATAACCAAATATTGCAATCTCAAACAGAACAGCTCGCTCGCGTGGCTTGAGTCGAAAATCATCGACAAGACGACCGGCGAGCCGTTGGATCCAGAACAGTTTCGGGGCTGTTATTGCGTCGGAGGATTTGACTTATCAAGGACGACCGACTTAACAGCTGCGTGTGTCGTGATCGAGAAGGACGGCGAGCTTTACGTTCTCGCTAAGTTCTTTTTACCAGCGGAGCGGATTGAGGACGCAACGGCAGCGGACGGAGTTCCGTATAACATTTACATACAGCGCGGACTATTAACGCCGTCGGGCTCGAACATTGTCGATTATAACGACGTTTTTAATTGGTTTCGCGAGCTGGTCGAACAGTATGAGATCTATCCGCTAAAGGTCGGTTATGACCGATATTCGGCGGCTTATTTGGTTCAACAAATGGAGGCTTACGGCTTTCATATGGATGACGTTTTTCAAGGGTTCAACCTTCATCCGGTCATACAGGAGACCGAGGGGCTTTTGAAGGACGGGAAAATACATATCGGAGACAACGATCTCCTCAAAATTCACTTTTACAACTCAGCGCTCAAGGTCAGCACAGAAAAAGGGCGGAGCAAACTCGTCAAGATCAAACCGTCCGCACATATCGACGGAATGGCTGCATTTTTAGACGGAATGACCGTCCGACAAAAGTGGTATGGCGAAATAGGAGATCAGTTAAAGAATAATCGGAATGAATAACTACACTGTTTATAAGCATATATTCCCAAACGGGAAAATATACATCGGAATGACTCGACAGGATCCGCTCCGGCGCTGGGACAATGGTCGAGGCTATCGGACTCAAACATTAATGTCGAGAGCGATAAATAAATACGGATGGGAGAACGTACAGCACGAGATCGTCGCGTCCGGCTTATCTAAGGAACAGGCTGAGAGAATGGAGATTGATTTGATCGCTGCCGAAAAAGCGAATAATCCTAAATTCGGCTATAACGACGAGAATGGCGGAAATTGTGCCGGGACTCATTCCGAAGCGACTAAACGTAAAATTAGCGCCGCGCAGATGGGAGAAAAAAATCATATGTACGGGAAACCGTCTCCGGTTCGCGGTAAGAAAAGGACTCCCGAACAAAACGAGAGGAATCGGCAAGCTCATATCGGTCAAAAGAGTTATTGGAAGGGGAAAAAGCTCCCGCCGGAAACGGTCGAAAAACTAAGACGACCGAAGTCAGAAGAGCATAAAAAGCACTTGAGCGAAGCGAGATCCGTTCCGGTTATGTGTGTCGAGACGGGTATCGTATATAAAAGCGGCAAAGCCGCAGCCGAAGCTCTCGGAATCCCTCGCGGGAGTATCGCTCATGTTGTAAAAGGCGAACGCCATACGGCGGGCGGCTTTCATTGGATAAAAGCAGAGGTGTAATTCATGGGTCTATTAGATAAAATTTTTCGTCCGGCGGAGGCGAAGAAATCAGACGACGCTCTCCGGGAGGCTCGACAGTTTTTCGAGACGCTCACAGCATACGCTCCCGTTTTTACGAATTGGGGCGGGGCAATCTATGAGAGCGAGATCGTAAGAGCAGCCATTGACGCCAGGGCTAGACACATTTCAAAGCTCAAGGTCGAGACTGTTGGGACAGCAAATCAATCATTACAGAAAAAACTCGCTCAGGGTCCGAATCAATGGCAGACGTGGAGTCAGTTCCTATACAGAACGAGCACGATACTCGACGTCAACAATACGGCGTTTATTGTTCCGGTATTCGATGAGCGAATGATTATAACAGGCGTGTTCCCGGTGCTCCCGTCAAAGTGCTCGCTGGTTGAGTACGACGGCGAGTTATGGCTAAGGTATCAGTTCGGAAACGGTCAGTTTGCAGCGGTCGAGGCTCGTAATTGTGCGATCCTCACCAAACACCAATACAGGAGCGACTTTTTCGGTGATTCGAATTATCCGCTCCGCGAGACTATGCAGCTGATCCACATTCAGAATCAGGGAATCGAGGAGGGCGTTAAGAATGCGGCTACGTTCCGCTTCATGGCGACGCTGAACAACTTCTCGAGCTCTAAGGATCTCGCGGAAGAACGTAAAAGATTTACAGAGACGAATCTGTCGACCGAATCAGAGGCGGGTGGCTTCCTGTTGTTCCCGAACACTTACAAGGACATTAAACAGATCGACGTCAGACCTTACGCAATAGACGCGGATCAAATGAAACAGATCCGAGAGAACGTGTTCAATTATTTCGGTGTTTCTGAGGCTGTTTTGCAGAACAGCGCAAAGAACGAGGATCTCGAGGCGTTTTTCGACGGAGCAATCGAGCCGTTTGCGATTCAGATCTCGGAGGCTATGACGAAAATGTTATTTTCCGAGAGGGAACGAGCCAACGGGTCCTATCTGATCGCGAACGCTAACAGGCTTCAATATATGAGCACGACTCAAAAGGTTCAAATGGCTAAGGAGCTCGGAGACAGAGGCGCGATCCTCATCGATGAGATCCGAGAGCTGTTCAATTACTCGCCGCTGCCGAATGGAGCCGGTCAGGTCGCTCCGATCAGGGGCGAATATAAAGCTACAGACGAATTGACGGAGGTAGGGAATAATGCCAATGAAGAATAACAGAGAATACAGAGACATGATCCTCGAGGTCGTTGTTGATCAGGACAAGCCGGACGAGGATCGAGAGAACAGGAAGGTCGTCGCCGGATATGCGAGCACGTTCAACGAGCCGTATGTTCTTTATGAGGACGAGGATCTTGTTTATAGGGAACAGGTCGACCGTTCCGCATTTGATGATACCGACATGAGCGACGTCATCATGCAATACAATCACGAGGGTCGAGTGTTCGCCAGGATCACAAACAACACTCTTCGAGTCACGCCTGACGAGAGGGGTTTGTTTATAGAGGCAGATCTCGGAGGTACAGATCTCGGACGCGAGTTGTATGAAGAGATCAGCGGAGGATATACCGACAAAATGTCGTTCGGTTTCATTGTCAGCGCTGACGAGGAGCTTCGCACAAAGGATGAGGACGGTCGCGTCGACATTCTGAGAACGATCACCGGTATATCAAAATTATTTGACGTTTCAGCTGTTTCTATACCAGCCAACAACTGGACTTCGATCGGAGTCTCGACCAGAAGCAGAATCGACGGAGTGATCGAGGAAGTTCGAGCGGAGCGAATCGAAGCTGAAAAGATCGAGCTTGAAAGACGTCGCGCAGAAGTGAGAGCGAAAGCTCTCGGAAAGGATATTTGATCATGACAAGAGAAGAAATCATGACTCTCGGGTTCGAAGATCTTGAGAAGAGAGCCGCAGAGATAGCAGCCGAAACAGCTGACGCCGACAAGGATCAGATCGAGGCGCTGAACGCTGAGCTCGATTCTATCGAGGAGAGAAAGAAAGCTCTCAAGCTCGAAGTCGAGAAGAGAAAGAAAGACGCCGAAGCCGTGGCAAGCGGAAAAGGCAAGGGAATCGAGAAGAGAAAGGAAGTCGAAAAAATGACTAACAAGGAAGTCAGAAACAGCCAGGAATATATCGAGGCATTTGCTGAGTATATCAGAACAGGCGACGCTACAGAGTGCAGATCTCTCCTCACCGAAAACGTAACAGGCGGCGTTGTCCCTGTTCCGGAGCTCGTTGAGAACAGAGTTCGCCAGGCATGGGAGAACGACGAGATTTTCAGCAGAGTCGCAAAGACATTTATTAGAGGAAACCTCAAAGTCGGATTCGAGATCTCCGCAACAGACGCAGCCGTTCACACAGAGGGCGACAAGACAGGTCCGACTGAGGAAGTTCTCACTCTCGGAATCGTGACAATGGTTCCGGCAAACATCAAGAAATGGATCACCGTATCCGACGAAGTGCTGGCTCTCGGAGCTGAGGAGTTCCTCGCTTATATTTACGACGAGCTGACATATAAGATCATTCAGAAAGCGGCTGATCTTGTTGTCGCAGCAATCACAAACGCGCCGGCTACATCTGACGCGAAACACGTCGGAGTCGCACAGATCACCGGTCCGGTTTCCGCTGCTACAATCATCGACGCCGTTGCCGCTCTCGGTGACAGCGCAAGAGATAACGTCCTGATCGCTTCCGGCGCTACAATCGCCGCCGTCAGGAAGGCAGCTCTCACAGCAAGCTACGCGTTTGATCCTTTTGACGGTCTAACTGTAATCAAGAAGGACGGCGTAACAGGCGCTATCGTTGGAGATCTCTCCGGAGTACAGGTCAATATGCCTGAGGGCGACGCCGTAACATTCAAGTTCGACGATCTATCAATGGCAGAGCACGACCTCGTCAAGATCGTCGGCAGACTCTACGCTGCTATCGCTGTCGTCGGTCCTAAGATGTTCGCATACATCACAGGAACACAGGCGTCGGAATAATTAGCGACGGACGGAAAGCGTCTCCGGATCTGTCGAGCATGACAAAGGCGGAACTCTCCGCTTACGCTGAGGGGCTCGGCATTTCGGTCCGCTCGTCGTGGACTAAGGCGCAAATAATCGAAGCTATACAGGCGGCTCTTTAAGGGTCGCCTCATTTGTGAGGTATTAAATCATGCTGGAAAAGGTAAAACTCGCGCTCAGAATATCGACGGATAAATATGACTCGGAGCTCAACGATCTGATCGAATCCGCGAAGCTGGATCTCGGTGTCGCTGGTGTCGTAGTTCCTCAGACGGTCGACGCGCTCGTTACAAAGGCGATAATCACCTATTGCAAAATGTCGTTCGGACTCCCGGAGGACTATGACAGACTCAAACGGTCGTATGACGAGCAAAAGGCTCAAATGTCTAACGCTACGGGTTACACCGATTGGGAGGTGACCGGTAATGTATGACGGCGTTGCAATTCTGAAATCGTTCGGAGAACCGACTTTTGACAAGTACGGGAATAAGACGACGCCGGTCATCGAGACGGAGGTTTTCGTTCAGCCTCGAGGCGTTTACCAATCGGAGTATTATAACGCCGCTCAGCTCGGTCTCAAGCCGTCCCTGACGTTGTTTATAACGAACAGAGACGATTATTCCGGGCAAAAGGTCCTCACTTATGAGGGCAAGGATTACAGCGTTATCCGTACCGATTGGAACGCTCAGCGGGACGGGATCTCGTTGATATGTGAGGAGAGGGTTAATAATGGCTGAGAGCGTAACGGTTCAAATGCAGAGGATCCTCGACGAGTACAACGACGAGGTCAAACAGGTGTCGCGGGAGAGCATGAAAGAAGAGGCTCGGGACGCGAGTAAGAAGCTCCGCGCGGGCTCTCCGAAGAAAACCGGCGCTTATGCGTCCGGTTGGGGCTCGAAACATCTCGACGCCGACACGACGGTCGTCTACAACAAGAAAATGCCAGGGCTGACTCACTTGCTCGAGAACGGACACGTTATCCGGAATAAAAAAGGCACTTATGGACGAGTCGCCGCTCGGAAACATATCGCTCCGGTCGCTGCATGGGCTGAGGGCGATCTTGTTCAGAGGATTGAGAGGAAACTGAAATGACATTATTCGAGATCTTACAGCAGACCGGTCTCCCGTGTGCTTATTCGCATTTTGACGAGGAGAATTCTCCGGCAGCTCCGCCTTATATCGTTTACCTGGGCGGAGGACAAGACAATTTCGAAGCGGATAACACTTATTACTACCAGCGGAACCGCTATCAGATTGAATACTATTTCACGAGAAAAGACGAGGAGGCTGAGGCTCAGATTGAGCAGCTGCTCCTCGCAAATGGCTATTTGTACGATAAGAGCGAGGACGTTTATATCGAGGACGAGGGCGTTTTCGTGATCTATTACAACGTATAAAGGAAAGAGGTTAAATCAATGGCTAACAAAGTAGAATTCGGAATTAGTCAGCTGCACGTTGGAACCTATACGGTCGACAATCAGGGCGTCGTCACGCTCGGCACTCCGTACCATCAGAAGGGAGCCGTTTCGTTCTCTCCTGAGGAACAGAGCGAGCTGACAAATTTCTACGCTGACAATATTGTTTATTGGGCGGGTTATTCCGGCGGATCCTTTGAGGGAGATCTCGAAGTCGCTAAATTCGACGACGAGTTCAAAACTCAGTTCCTCGGATATAGAAGGCTCGATGACGGCGGACTCGCTAATGTAAAGAACGCCACAAAGCCGAACGTATATCTCGCGTTCCAGGTTGAGGGCGACGTTGAGGCTCGCAGAGTTATCATGTATAACGCAAGCCTCGGAGCGATCACAAGGGAGTTCGCAACAATCGAAGAGGAGAGAGAACCAGCAACGGAGACTCTCGCGGTTACAGTTACCGGCGACAACGCGACAGGCGTTTCAATGGCAAGCTACAAACCGAGCGACGCGGGTTACGCGACTCTCTTCACAGCGCCGACCGCTCCGGTTCTCGGATCGGAATAAGGCCAAAGGACAGGAGGCGGCTCAGGAGTGTCGCCTCTAATTTTTCTATAATGGAGGTTTGATCATGGAGAAAACTATCAAAATCGGGAAAAAAAGCGTCAAGCTGAACAATAACATCAGCTGGGCGATTGCTTATAGAGATCAGTTCGGCAGAGACATAATCCCCGCATTAATGCCGATGCTCGCTGGAGCTCTCGACATATTTGCGGGACTCGTAGCGGAGACAGGCAAAGCGAACGAGATCAGCGTCTCAGATCTTGCAAAGCTGGCAGACGGCGACGCGCTGATCAATGCGGCGATTCATATCGGAGGATTTGAATTCGTGGACTTTATAAATATCACTTGGGCGCTCGCGAAGTGTGCGGACGAAGATATTCCGGAGCCTCGCGAGTGGGTTGCACAGTTCGACAGTTTCCCGCTCGACATTGTCGCTCCTGAGGTGATCAAGCTGATATTTAAGGGAGTGATCAGCTCAAAAAACTTGAAGAGGCTGGAGGATCTGAAAAAGAGAATTCAGCCGACATCGACCTCGATACTATCATCCTCGCCGGACTCGAACGAGGATTAACAATCACAGACATTAGAAAAATGCAGCTCGGTCAGAAAGCGGCGGAGAAACAATCGAAACAAGAAGAAAAACGAGGGAAACGTCGGAAGGCGACTCAGAACGAGATTAATGCGTTCTTCGGATAATGGAGGAATAAATAAATGGCGGGAGGCAACATCAAAGGAATTACAATCACTTTCGCCGGAGATACAACGAGACTTGATCAGGCGCTCCGGAAGGTCAAAAGCAGCACGAAGGATATAGACTCGGAGCTTAAAAAAGTAAACAGCAGCCTAAAGTTTAATCCTACAAATGTCACGCTTTGGGGACAGAAACAGGATCTCCTAAAGGCGAAGATCGAGCAGACGAAAAAGAATCTTGAGGATCTCAAGAACACACAGGCTCAGCTCGACGCTCAGAACGTAGATAAAAACTCCGAAGCATATCGAGCGGTACAGCGCGAGATCATAGCAACAGAGTCAAAGCTCAAATCGTTCGAGAGCGAATTAAAGAGCATTGGAAACATTAACCTTAGAGCGGCTTCGGAACAGTTCAAAGAGTGGGGCTCACAATTAGAATCAGCCGGTCAGAAAATGAGAGGTTTATCTGTTGCCGGGGCTGCGGTTGTTGCGGCACTCGGAGCGATTGCTTACAAATCCGGAACGGCTGCCGATGATCTGAACACTCTGAGCAAGGTCTACAGTATCAACACGACCGATTTACAGAAATATGCGGTCGCTGCGGATCTCGTCGACGTGTCGGTTGAGGATATTGCGAGATCACACGTCAAGCTCGAGAAAAGTATGTATTCGGCTCAGAACGGGTCGAAGTCTCAAACAGAGGCATTTGATAAGCTGGGCGTCTCAATAACTAATGCGGACGGATCGCTCCGAAGCTCTGACGAAGTATGGCAAGACACAATCACCGCACTCGGTCAGATGACTAACGAAACGGAGAGAGACGCGATTGCTCAACAGCTCAGTCGGCGGCTCAGCTTAATCCTCTTATTGAGGACCAGGGCGAGACCTACAAGAACCTCACCGACACGCTCGCAAAATACGACCTCGATTTCGTAGATCAGGAGACACTCGACGGAGCGAATCAGTTTAATGATGCGCTGGACACGATGAAGGCAATCGGATCGGTTGCGATCTCGACTATAGGATCACAGCTCGCGGCTTATCTTGCTCCGGCGCTCGAAAAGGTCGTCGATTGGGTCGGACGACTTGCTCAATGGCTTACGACGCTATCTCCTGAGGTGCTTACTGTAATCGGAATAATTGCGGCTGTCGTTGCGGCAATCGCTCCGGTTCTTATTGTTCTCGGTAAGCTGGCGACAGGAATAAGCGCGATTCTGAACCTTGCGAATATGCTCGGAGTCGGAATCGGAGCTCTCGCGGGACCGGTCGGAATCGCTATCGCCGTCATAGCTGCCCTGATTGCGATCGGCGTCCTGTTATATAAGAATTGGGACACGATCAAAGCGAAGGCGACAGAGGTCAAGAATTTGGTCGTTGCACAATGGAAAGCGCTCAAGGCTCAGGTTGCGGCGATCTTCAACGGGATCAAGGCTCAGGCGATCGCGATTTGGAACGGTATCAAGTCGGCGGTCAGCACGGCAGCGAACGCGATCAAGTCAGCGGTCTCCGGAGCGTTTAACAGATTAAAGGGAACCGTTTCGGCTGCGTGGAACGCGATCAAGAACGCAATCACGAATCCGATACAAACGGCGGTCGGTTTGGTCCGCGCTGCTATCAATAAGATCAAGGGAATAATCAACGGAGCACATTTCAGCCTCCCGCACATTAAACTCCCGCATTTTAGCGTATCGGGCAAGCTGTCGCTTAATCCTCCGAGTGTGCCTCACCTTTCGGTCAGCTGGTACAAAACCGGAGGTATTTTCGACGAGCCGACAATCGCCGGTATTGGTGAAGCAGGTCCGGAGGCGGTTGTTCCTCTTGATCAGCTTTGGAATAAACTCGACAACATCGCAAGGGCGGCAGCTGGAGGAGGCGAGGGCGTGACGATCAATGTTTACGCCGCTCCTGGTATGGATATAAATCAGCTCGCGGCAGCCGTCGAGGAGCGACTTGTCAGATTAGAAAAACAGAGGGTTAAAGCATGGGGTTATTAAATCATCTAACATATGACGGCGTCGATTCGTCTGACTTCGGAGTATTTATCTCCGGAGAGGGCGTTTTCGACGCTCCAGCCCGTCGGGGCGAAATGATCTCGATCCCAGGGCGAAACGGATCCCTCTTCATGGACGAGGGAGTTTTCGAAAATATAACGGTCGAATATCCGGCGTTTATCGGTACGGGTTACGAGGAGCTATTCAGAACAAAGCTCGGAGATTTCCGCTCAGCTCTATCCTCTCGAGGCAATTATAAGAGGCTGACGGACACATATCATCCGGATGAGTTCCGCCTCGGTGTATTCCGTGAGGGTCTCGAAGTGGATCCGCAGCATATCACCAGGGCGGGAGGCTTTACGATGAAGTTCGATTGTAAGCCGCAGCGGTTTCTCGTTGAAGGCGAATATCCTAAGTTATTCGTAGCAAACGGAACGATTACAAATCCGACGGACTTCGAATCGTCTCCGCTGATTAAGGTCACCGGCAACGGAACGGTTTCAATCGGTGAGAACGGGAAATTAGGATTTGTCGTTTCGAATAATCCGGGGACAATAACAATCGACTCGGAAATCATGGAGGCGTACACTCCAGCGGGAACGCTTTACCCGTGGACGGACGAAAACGGGGATCAGATAACTCAGGAGATTGAAATCGGTCTCGAGTTTATAAACGGACCAGTTTATCCGACGAATATGCTTGGATATATCGAGTTCGTCGGTTCGGTAATGCCGAAGATCCCACCAGGCGAGCAGCCGGTCAGAATGAGCCCGACGATTACGCAGCTCGAAATCATTCCGAGGTGGTGGCGCTTATGATCCCAATCCTATACGAACAAACAGAGAAACAGTTCACGTCCGGAGGACTTGGGTTTTTGGCAGATTGTACGCGCTGCCAGGTCTCACAGGAAAGAAACGGAATATTCGAGTGTGAATTCGAATATCCGATTACCGGTCCGCTCTATGACAAAATACAGGAGCGCAGAATTATATTCGCTGCACATGACGACAGCGGAGATCCTCAGCCGTTCGACATATATGCGAGATCGGCTCCGATAAACGGAATCGTTACATTCTACGCTCATCATATCAGTTACAGACTCAGTAATTCGGTTGTTATGCCGTTCAAAGCGACGTCAATCGCGGACGCTATGTTGAAGATCCAGGCGAATATCGTAACAGATCAGATAAAACTACATCCGGAGACTATGAGAAAAAGGTCCCTTCGATTGTCAGAACGACGCTCGGAGGCGAAGAGGGGTCTCTCCTGGATGTTTACGGACGGGGCGACTATGAGTTTGATAAGTTCGCGGTCCGGCTCTATCAGAATAAAGGACGAGAGACGGACATCGAAATTCGTTATGGGAAAAACCTTACAAACATAGAGCACAAAATCGACGACAGCGAAAGCTATAACGCGATTGTTCCGTATTGGTTGAATGAAGAGAACGGTGCTCTCGTTACTCTTCCGGAGGGATATATTTCACATGATGACGGAACGGCTTACGTCGTGGCGATACCGTTTCCAATGAATGAATATTTTGAGACAATGCCGACGGTCGACGCTATGAGGCAAAAGGCTCAGCAGCTTCTCGATTCGTCTGAGGCTTGGGTCCCTTCGGAGGACTTCAAGGTTAATTTCGTTCAGTTATGGCAAACGGAAGAATATAAGGATTACGCTCCGCTCCAGCGCGTCAATCTATTCGATACGGTCCGAGTGTATTACCCGGAGTTAGGTGTCGACGCCGTCAGAGAGCGGGTCGTTAAGACGGTATATAATACGCTGCTCGAAAGATATGACGAGATAACATTGAACGAGCTGCCGACGACGCTGACAGGGCTGACACAGCAGCAGATCAACGACACGACGAGCAACAGCGCAACAACGGAAGGCGTAACGGCTCAGATCAATCTCGCGACGCAGCTGCTCCAGGGAGATCTCGGAGGTTATGTGGCAACGCCGGCTGACTCGAACGGATTGCCTCAGCTGATATATATCATGGACGAGCCGAGGAAGGCGGACGCGGTCAACTTGATCCGGATCGATCAGAACGGGATCGCAATAAGCCGAAACGGAATCGGCGGCAGCTGGACTCAAATCTACGACATGGAGTCGAATACATGGACGTTCCCCGGACTTACAATATCCGGAAACTTGAATGTGACCGGATGGCTGACAGTTACGGGCGATATATCAGCGGCAAAGATAACCGGAACGAGAGTTTCGACCGGAGAGCTGACAGTTACGGGACGGCGGTGATCTTACAGTTACAGGAACAATTATAGATGGAGGTGCTTAAATGCAGATTCACGAATTAAACAATTACAATGGGAATCTCGACTCGAGTGCGTATCTCGCTGTTGATAACGGATCAGACACAGGCAAGGCTTCAATTGCAGAATTGCTCGCCGATACAAATGTAGCGGTCTCGCAGCTTGATACCGTTCTGAATGGCAGAATCGACAACATTGTTGCCGGTGGAGAGGCTCCGTCAACGTCCGAAATTGTAGACGCACGTTATGGCGCTGACGGCGTGACATACCACTCTTTAGGAGCCGCAATTCGTTATCAGTTTACTGACTTAAAGAGTGATACAGTTAACAAATTAGAAAAGGCAAACGATATGGCTTATATTGGAAACATTGTAGAGGATAAATGGCAACAAACAAATGGGAATGAATACAGTGATGTTCGTGCGTTGTATTTATCTGCAAATGTTCAACCGAACACAAAATATTATGCTACTGGTATGAGTGTAAATTCTTCATTTCCATTGGTTGTTATGTTTGATGAAAGTAACCATGTCATTGGTACAAAAGAAACAAGTGGGAACTATACCGTTATAAATGATTACGGGTTTATTACTCCGTCAAATTGTGTGAAAGTTTCGGTCAACGGCATATATATGACAATCGAAGAAGAATTAAAAACAATCTATCCGTCATTGTATTACGTTCAGAACAAAGATTTAGATGGTAATGATTTTGAATATCTGATAAATAGCAAACAAAATCAATGGGCAGAATGGAAAAAAGCAGAATACCAGTATATAGAAAATAAATTCGTAAGAATTTTAAATAGTTCTGAAAACCATAAAGTTACAGTTATTTCTGATTCTGTAGCGGACGGATATAATTACGCAAAACTCATTTATGATAAAAATAAAAAATACAGATTCTTTGGACAATGTAAAACCAAGGTTATTCCGCCAGTAATTTGTTGCGATGATAATGACAACATAATAAAGATTTATGACGGAAAGGTTGGTGCAGTATTAAAAGGAAAAGAATACGATGATATTCCACAGAATACTTATTGTATTTATGTAAACGGAGAGCAATTAAAAGCACAAGTTGAAATAAAAGAACAAAGAAGTATAGCTTCTTTTGAAGGCGGTAAAACAGGTGTATTCTTTGGTGATAGCATTACACAAGGGAACAATGTATACATTGCGTCCAATATAACACCTATGCAAGACTATCCTTCTATTGTCAAGGAAATATTAGATTGCACAGCTTACAACGGCGGCTTGGGTGGTTCAACATATGCAAGCGGTAGAAGTATCGACTTTAAGAATGTTTGCGATTGCGTAGTAAGCGGAGATTTTAGCAGTATTATAGAGGGCATAACACAGTACGGATTGAATCAATCCGCAATACTTCAATATAACGCTATTTCGGAGTTAGATTTTAACAATGTAGATTTTGTTTCAATAGCACTTGGTACAAACGATTGGAATTTCGGCACATCTGCGGAAGGTATAAAAAATGCTATGAGATACTGCATTAGTACGTTACTAACCGCATATCCTCATTTGAATATTTATGTTTTCACTCCGATTTATAGATTTAACTTGAATGGTAGCGGTCAAGATAGCGACACATATGTTAATACTACAAGTGGACTAAAATTACATGAGGTGTGTGAAGCAATAACAGATACTGCAAAAGAATTTAATGTGCCTTACAAAGATATGTATTATAGTTGCAATATCAATCAGTACAACAAAGATTTATATATGGGAGATGATACACACCCTAACGCAAATGGTTACGCATTGATGGGTGAAAAAATTGCTAAATTCATCAATAGCAATTAATCAACTTAATTAAAGCAGACTTTAAATCAGTAAATAGGAGGTTTCAAAATGAAATTATCAAATACAACTTATGACCGTCTCAAATGGTTCGCGCTGGTATTCATTCCGGCGCTTGAGTTCCTGATCCTCACGCTCGGGGATATTTGGGGATTTGCTCATTACATAGAAATCGGTCAGACGATCGCGGCGCTGGGCGTATTCCTGGCGGCGCTCCTGGGCGTATCGAGCAAGAGCTATTATAAAGAGCTCGGAGAGTATTCCGCTGAGGATCCGGATGAGGATGACTCTGAGGAGGTGCGCTAATGGCTACAGAGAAACAGCTTCGAAAGAAGCTCGTCGCGACGGCTGAGTCTTATCTCGGAGCAAGGCGAGGAAGTGCGAAGCATAAGAAAATTATTAACATCTTCAACAAGGTCACGCCGGACGGCTGGGCTATGACTTACTCGGCTGCCTGGTGTGCTGCGTTTGCGTCCGGCTGCGTGATCGAGACATTCGGAACCAGCAAGGCAAAGAAATATTTTCCTCTGTCAGCAAATTGCGGAACGATCATCACCAGGGCGAAACGTCTCGGAATATGGGTCGAGTCTGATTCATATAAGCCGGGCGTAGGAGATTGGATCCTCTATGATTGGGACGACAGCGGAAGAGGGGACAACAAGGGCGGTCCGGATCACGTCGGGATCGTAAAAAAGGCGACAAAGACGAAGATCACCGTAATCGAAGGGAACAAAGGAAAAAAGAGCGAGGTCGGTATCAGGGAGATCGCCGTCAATGGTCGATATATTCGAGGGTTCGTCACACCGAAATATTCCGCGATGGCAAAGAGTAAGACGACAATCACCTACACCGTGAAGAGGGGAGACACGCTCTCCGCGATTGCTAAGAAGTACGGAACGAGCGTCAAGGCGATAGCAGCCGAAAACGGGATCAAGAACGTAAATCTTATTTATGTAGGTCAGAAATTAAAAATCACGAAATGAGGCGAGGGGAATGACAGAAAATATTTTGCTTGGATTGTTGGGCGGAGGAAATCTAATCCTCTTCATTAAGTTCCTAATCGAGAGGCACGACCGAAAAAAGGAACGAGCCGAAGATCAGGACGCCGAAAGGATGAAAAAAAAGCTCCTCATTCTCGAGCGTGACGGACTAAGGACGCAGCTGCTCCTCCTGATCTTGCTCAGACCGACAGAACAAACGGAGATCCTGAGGCTCGCGGAGCACTATTTTAAGGATCTAAAAGGTAATTGGTATATGACATCTATTTTCAACAAGTGGCTCGAAGAGTCGGACGTCGCTTCTCCCGAGTGGTTCGACACGGAATAAAGGAGGCTCGGAGGGAACCGGGTCGCAACGGGATCACCTCCTTAAAAACTTATAGACGAAGAGAAAACCGGGGCGAATGTGCTCCGGTTTCTTTTCGTGGAAAAAACGAGGCTCAAATTTTCGATTTGAGCGATTTTATTTTCGTTTAGGTATAATTGATCAATCAGAATATTTGACTATGTGAGCGATTGAGTCAGCCAGCAAATCGGCGAAGTTATAAACCTCCTCAGGATCCTCGATATAATGCTTTTGTGCTTTTGCTTCGACAGTAGGGAACATGATCCATTTAGCGCGTTCGGTATACTTGAAACGGGCGAGATCCCATTCACCAACGGCAGCCGTTACATAACTGTCGGATTTTCTTACAAGTCGAAGCTGACCGTCCGGATCTGATACCATGCTCCGGATCAGGTCGAAGATCTCCGCCTCTTCATCGGTAGGGTTGACGTCACGCTCCTCGCCGTAATTGGCGAACCGGAGACCGAGCTTCTCCGCTGGCTTATCGGTTTCGGACCATTTATCTATCAAGCGACGAATATATTCCGGTTTTCCGTCCTTGATCTCGTTGTATGCGGTCGTTGTATGATGTTTACGGTCATCCTTGTCAAAACCCAACTCGTCGAAACACTTATAACAGAGCACACCGTCAGCCAGGGCGACAGATCTGATCACATTCGCGCCGCAACGCTTACATTTAGACATAATTGATCACCTCCGTAATCAGTATATAGCCAAAATTACCTATTGACAACACAATAAATAGGGCTTATATTGTTCTTAGGTGATTCGTATATATATATTCTGACCGACGGGGAGGGGTATCTCAAACCGTTGAAAAATGGGGATTCTGAAATCCAACTATTCCTAAAAACATAAGTTTCGGTATTTTCCGGAAGGGTAGGAAATAGTCGAATAGACAAATACAACAGAATAATTTATACCAAAATCACCTAAAAGATTATTAAGAATCGGAGGTGATTTTTTTAATGAGACGTGAGAGCTTTCAGCAATTCGCCATCGTCGCAGCAGACTCGGCTCAACAATTAACGGAACAGCTCAACGCGAAACTGTTCGAGTTAAGGAACAGACGACCACAAGTTACATTTGAGGGGCTGATTGCGAGGATCAGCTACAGCGAGGACGTGAATATTCTCGAAGAATTATCCGACGAATATGAAGAGGTCGGAATCAAACTCACTTGTCAGGCGTGTCCGCTGTTCCAGCCGGTCCGCAAGATGGACGGAACAATCGACAAAAGGGCGAAGTGGGGCGGCTGCGAATATTCGCCGCTCGGGTACGGTCAGACGACCAAACAATCAAAAGCGTGTAACAGGTTATACGAAATGATCAACAGCGGGGAGGTGAAATTATGCTTAGCAGAATCGGAAGAGTGATATTTGATCACAGCGAGGGAATCGGTCTCGCGTTTATGTGGATCTCGTTCTTTTGGATGATGGCCGGTCATTCCGTTGATCATCAAATCAGCGTTCGGGCTCCTGGGAATGGGACTCGGTGTCATGCTGGTAAACATGAATGGAGGCGAGGACGATGAGGATTCTTTATAAACAGCCCGGACAGGATCCTAGCTCTATGGTCATTCAGAACGAGCTCGGAGTTATGCAGCAGCTCGTCGGAGGAAATATCGAAACGCTCCGAATCTCTGACAATGGGATCCTCGTCATGAATGAAGAGGGCAAGCTGCTCGGACTCGAGCCGAATTTCTATCTCGGAGCAATCGGAGACAATATCGTCGGACCGGTGCTCGTTGTAGGAGAGGACGGAGAGGATTTCGCTTCGCTGCCGGATGACGAGGCGGCGGAGATCTCCCGGATCATGAGAGGAGGTTTCGAGATATGAAGAGGGCAAAACAGACGGATCTCGTTCTCAGCTATCTCAAAACATTCGGAGAGCTGACGACACGACAGGCGGTTATCGATCTTAATATCATGTGTCTCCCGAAGAGAATCGAGGAGCTCAGGAAGGACGGAGTCGCTATCCGCACCGAATACAGGACAAGCGCAAACGGTAAGAGATACGGCGTTTATTCGCTGGCAGATTAGGAGGTTTGATCAATGACAAATAAATTCAGAGTCAAAATCGGTTACTGGACATTTACATTTGACGACAGGAGCGAGGCGATTGATTTCGCTGAGACCGCTTTCAATTATTCCGATGATAGAGAAGGCGTCTCGATAGATCTGATCAGAGTACAGGAAGAACAGGAGGGCGAGGGCGATGAGTGAAAAGCTGACAGGTGATTTCCGTAAGTTTATGGATAAGTCTTTTCTCGGTACCTGGGACGTTCCGGACGGCGGGGATCTGATCCTCACGATCGACCATGTCGCAAGGGACGACGTTCAGAACGAGAAGGGACGCGAAAAGAAAATGACGCTCCATTTCAAAGAGCGCGAGTTCAAACCGATGATCTGCAACACGACGAACGCGAAAGCAATCTCGAAGGCGTACAACTCGACAAAGGTCGAGGATTGGGAGAATAAGAAAATCGCAATCTATAAGGCGACGATCAGCGCGTTCGGTCAGACTCAGGAATGTCTCAGAGTGAGGGAATATCCTCCGAAGAGTGACGAGCTGTTTTGTGAGTGCTGCGGAGAAGTGATCTCCGATCATACGGCGGACGGTAAGACATACAAGGCGAAGGCAATCGCGAACAATGCGCTTTCGAAGTTCGGCAAATATCTCTGTTATGAGTGCGCTCAGGCAGCGAAGGCAGAACAGGAGGCTCAGGCATGACAAACGAAATTCTTAGATTGTTTAACAATATCGCCTCCGCTGCTATGGATAGAGGTCTCGATCTCCAACTCGAACAGAAAGAATATTTTTACGACTCGAAGGGAATCGGACCGAGTATCGGCGGATGTCATACAGAGGACACCGGCGTCGTTCTGAGAGTGTATCAGCCGGAGAAGGATAACGAACAGGAAGAAAAGGACGAGGAGGACGATCTAAATGAAATTAACTAACGACAATTATTTCAGCCCGGAGGCGGCTTCGGAATATTGGTCCGTCTCACAGTTCAAGGCTTTCAATAAGTGCGAGGCTTGCGGACTTGCTGAGGCTCGAGGCGAGTACCAGCGCGAAGAGACCGACGCGCTCCTGATCGGGAGCTATGTCGACGCTTATTTCTCCGGACCGGATGAATTGGATAAGTTTATCGCTAAGAACGGCGACAAAATGTATTCGAAGCGTGGCGGCGGGCTCCTGGCGAAGTTCCAACAGGCGAACACTATAATCGACAGGGTCGAAGCTGATCCGCTCATGATGGATTATCTCACCGGAGAACATCAAACCGTCATGGCTGCGGAGCTGTTCGGGGTTCCCTGGAAAGCGAAATTCGACGTCTATGACGAGCAGAGGATCGTAGATCTGAAATGTGTCCGCGACTTCGAGGACGTATTCGATAAAGGTTACGGCTATCGCTCATGGGTCGAATATTGGGGTTATGACATACAGGGAGCCGTCTATCAGAAAATCGAGCAGATCGTCACAGGACGAGACAAACCGCTCCCGTTCTATATTGCAGCCGTCACAAAGGAAAAGACTCCGGACATTAAAGTTATCCACATCCCGCAGCATATTCTCGACGGAGCGCTCGGAATGGTCTAGGCGAAGATCGAGAGGTTCGATCTGATCAAGAGCGGAGACGTCGAGCCGATCCGTTGCGAGAAATGCGACTATTGCAAATCGACGAAGGTGCTCAAGGCTCCGGAAGAGTACGAGATCATGGAGGCGGCGGAATAATGGCAAAAATTCTTCCGAGACATGAAATTGACCGTTTAGACCGAAAATACGGTCAGGGAGACAAGCGACGCAAGTCGAGCCGATACGTCCAGTTTATAGTGATGCTCATGGCTCAGATACTTGGTTTGAAGAGTCTTCGTGAGATTGAGCAGGCTCAGAAGAGCAAGCAGAAAAGGCTTTACCATCTGGCGTCAAGTCCCCCATCAGTCGTTCCGCCCTCTCTCGTATGAATGATGAACGGAGTGCAGATTTTTTGGAGATATATGGGGCAGTTTGAATTGTGAGCCTGGCGCAAGTGCCTTGCATGACTGCAACATCTGCTGAAAGA
>SFPH01000239.1 GCA_004552115.1 Bacteroidales bacterium | reverse complement strand
GCCCGGTGTCTTGCCGTCAGCCCTCACGGTCTCGCCATCCTGGTTGAAGACAAGGATGTCCGGCGCCCATTCCATCAGATGAGGATGGTAGAGAATCCACTCCGGAATCTTGCCGGTGTACAGATTGAGGTTGATGGCGAAATATCTGGCATTCGGAAGCACTTTCGGCTTGCCTATGATATTGTAACCCGCAGGGTTGTTGTTCCCGCTAGGGAGAGTGTCATTGGCAGCAACCTCCTCTTCTGTCCAGCGGACTTCATAATCCTCCATATCAGGAATTTCGCCCTGCATATAGTTATTGGAGAGGCGGAGATACTCCAGATTCTCCCGATGCTTGAGATTCGGGAAGTTCTCCGGAGTCAGAATCGGAGGAACCTCATCGAAGTTGTTCGCGGCGAGAATCAATGTCTCCAGATTCCTGAGGTTCTTGAAGTCCTCGTCAAGTTCGGAAAGCCCCATCGCAAAGCATTGGAAATGCTTGAGATTGGTCAGTTTGGAGAGATACTCTCCTGAATGGAAGCGGTAGAGGAAGGAATTCCCGTTACTGTAGAGGACCAAAGTCTCCAGTTTGGAGAGGAACTGAATCTCGTAAGGAATACCGTCCTTTGTGAAGAAATATGAGAAGGCCAAAGCTTTCACGCGGCCTCTCTTGTCCTCAGTGAAGCCTTCGTCCGTAGGCTCCCAGAGCTGGACAATGTTCCAGTTGGACATATTCTCACCTTCATATTTTCCCATATCGAAGCCGAGGCTCCTGGCGCATCCGACAATGGCAAGGGAGTCACCCTCCCTGCTGTCAGGAATGGCCGCTGCAGCCTCCTGGACTACCTTCAAGACATCCTGTCGGGCAAGTTCTACTCCGGATGCCGGAACGAACCTCACCTCGGCAAGCCTTTCCTCCGGCCGGTTGTTGGACTCCCAGTCAATGCGGAGCTTGACTGTACGGGGACGGGAGCCTCTGTCAAGATTGAGGTCAAAATCTCCAATTTTCAGCCACTGCGCATCATTATCCACGGTGACAGGGACATTGGATGTGAGGCTGATCTCGAAATATCTCTTTCCGTATGCCTCATAGCTCGGAATCTCGACCTCTGCCGAAGAGAGGGAAATCACATTGTCATAGCCGGTCTGGATGACAGAAAGGTCCTTGCTTTCACCGGAACGCGCAGTGAAACGGACAACTCCCCTGCGGACATCTCCTGAAATCAGGGTAGTGTCCACCTTCACCTCACACTCTATGGAGCCGTAGCCATTGGACGGGGAAACCACAATCCACGGCACTGTGGAATTGGCAATCCAACCTTCTTCAGCCTCGAGGCTGACGATTTCAATACCGCCTTCAGGACCGAGAGTGATTGTGTCGGTTCCGATTCCGAAGCCGACGGTCTTCTCATCCTCCCGGCAGGAAAAAACTGCCGCAAGGAGGGAAATAATCTTCATTCCCAAGTCCTCCTATTTATTGAGTTTAAGATACTGGTCGCAGCCTCTGATATCCTGGTCCGGACTGTAAATCAGGTTGAAATAGCCGGCTCCGATGTAGGAGCAGATGTTGCTTACGTCAATGCTGATGTTCGGATTGTCGCTGATATCGAGATTGTAAATCAGATAAGACAGGTTGTCATTGACCGCCCTGATATCATTGGAACCAAGGTAGAGAGCTCTGAGCCCGTAGAGTGCGCCGCCGATTCCGGTAGGCCACTCGCGCATACATCTGTTTCCCCCCGCATCCCTCTGGTGACGGAAGATGAATACCGTGAGATACTGGTTGTTCACCGCCGCATACGGAAAGGCCGGGAACCTGTTGTAGCTCAGATCAAGACCCGTGAGATATGGGAATGTGGTGGAGTTGAAATTGTCCGGAAGGGAAGTCAGCTTGTTGTATGACAGGTCAATGGTGGTGATCCTGTTGATATAGTCGCTCTTCAGTGCATCCTCTGAGACTTTCTCGATTCCGTTGCCCTGAAGCTGGATATATTTCAATGCGGAGTTGCTCGCAGCGATTTCCACAGGGAACTCGGTGAGCTTGTTGAAAGCGAGATTCAGGACTTCGCAGTTCACTCCGCGGTAACCGCTTCCGTCGTAATTGTCAAAAGAACTGATCAGGTTGTTGGAAAAGTCCACTGTTCCCATACTGTAGGGGGATTTGGCCTCGAATATGTCAGGCATTGACGTGAACTTGTTGCCGGAGAAGATCAGTTCCTCGGTATTTCCGTCGTAGCCGAGGAAATAGCCGTTTTCATCCACCGGAAGGGATGAAAGATTGTTGTTGTTCGCGAAGAACTGGACGAAATAATGCTTCTTGCCGAACGGGGCCTCAAAGGCATTGACTCCGCAGTTCTGGATATTGAGGACAGACATTCTCTCGCAATTCCTGAGGTCAGGAATGCGGTCCATCTTCTGGTTGAGGAGATAAAGTCCCTGTATGGAGGATGCGGCGGCACTTGAATTGAGCGCTACAAGCCCGTCATACATACTCTGCTCCGTGACTGCATAGTTGCAGGCGAAGGTAATCACCTGGAGTTTCGGGAGCGTGGCGAAGCCTTTCGGGAACTCCGTGATGTCAGGGAGATAGAACATCTCCACGTCTGTAAGCGACTCCAGTCCGGACATATCCTCAGGAAGGGTTGTGAGAGGAGAGTATGCGGCATAGAGATACTGGAGTTTCTTGAGATTGTTGATTTCAGCCGGGAGGGATGTGATGCCGTTGGAATAGTTGACGGCATGGTCAGGCCCCGGGAGGGTCCTGAGAGGCTCAGCATTCTCGACGAGAGGAACGTCCCTGAGTTTCAATCCCAGACGCATTTCCTCCGAGAAGCAGTCATACCGGTCGGTGTTCTTGACGAATGTCCTTGTGAATGACTCCCGGAGCTCCTCCCTGCTCTCAGGGGTGAACTCTGTGTATTTCTGGGACTTGCCGGTGACAGACGTACCCTCATAGTATGAATGGGTACCGAGGATGAGCATCCTGAGCTCGGACAAGTCGCCGATTGCGGCAGGCATAGGGCCGTGTGCACCCGTATCCTCGAAATTGAGGGAGGCAATGCGGCCATCCTCGAGAATCTGGACTCCAGGCTGGGCTGTCCAGATATCCACATCGGCATCAAAATTCCATTTAACCTTCCAGTTCGGTCCGTCGAGGCCCTCCCAGATTTTCTTGAGGGCAATCGCATCACGGATATATCCTGCCGTAAGGTCGAGAGTTACCGGGACTGATGCCTCGGCAACAGCATTATCCTTGACAATGAAACTGTTCTTTTCCACATTGGAGCAGGTCTCCTTGACCTTCCTCTTCTTGTCGAAATATGTGACAAACTTCGTAACCTCGTATGTTCCACCTTTGATGGTGACGAGTGTGTCCGACTCGCAGACAGCCGTCATATACCCGTCCTCTCTCTCGACAAACCTGTGCTCGACCGCAAGGTTGGTGAATGTCGTCTGCTCGTGGGTCAGGGTGTTCCTGACTGTGACGTCCGCCGACATTATCATATAGAACGGATATGAATCCACGCCGGAGGCCTTGACTTCCGGGGAATTCTTCACAAGGGTGAAATGAACTTTGCCTCTCTCCGTGACATTGACTGTAAGATCTTGTGTGACAAGTCCTCCGGCGACTACGCTGATAGTCGTCTCCTCGGCAGGCTCGCCCATGAATACAGGGTTGTCCAAGGCATCGAGAACCTGGTACGAAGTAATCTTGTAGTCCCCTGCCAGCAGCCTGAACTTGTCAGTCTGCATACCATACTCGGCCAGAGACTTGTCGGAAGTCTCCACAGTCACGGTAGGGGTGATGATGTCATTGTCATTTGTACGGAGGGCCACTTTGAGTTTTGCGGCATCGGCAAGAAATTCCAGCTCGTTCTGGCCCGCCTTCGTATAGGAGGCATCCTTGAAGAG
>SFPH01000238.1 GCA_004552115.1 Bacteroidales bacterium | reverse complement strand
TTTAGAGATGAAGAATGTACAGAAGTCGTAATGGCCGATTTTGGCATCTCATCATTGTTCAAGTCAGATAAGCAGACACACCGAACCGTCGGCACGGAAGTTGGCAGTTATGTAGTATTTGCTGTCGTAGTTGTAGGATATACGGGCGAGATATGACATTATCGCCCATTTTGAAAGTCCCTGTGACTGGCCTCTGAGCCCGCCCTTGTTACCTCCGTTGATACCGAAGATCACATTGTCATAGTCAGGGGAGAAGTGGCTTCTGGAACCGCTGAGGTTTTCCCATCTTGAAGTGGTGGCTGAAGTTCCGGCCATAGCCTCGAAGTTGTGGATATTGTTCCAGCTGTTGTTGTATGTGAAGATGTTGTCGTACACCATCCTCATGTCGTCTGCCCTTGTGGATGACGCCTCTCCGTGCTGGGTACGTCCGTAGGAGGTCTTGATAGGGTCAAGGAAGTAGTAGTCGTGGGTCCATCTGCGGTCCATTGTCACAGTGGACTTGAAGTTGAGGTTCTTGTGGAACCTGATTGTCGCATAGCCGGTGAGGAGAAGCCTGTCGGTCTGGGAGTAGTTGTTCTCCGTGCGGGCGAGGTTCTCGGAAGGTGTTGTGAGATTGGCTCCGTAGAATTCTGTCCAGTACCAGTCCGGATTGGTCTCGCTCCAAGGCTTGGCGTAAGTAGGAGTATTGATTACGGAGAGAACGACACCGGCGCGGTTGGAACCTGTACCGGAGATGATTCCGTTGTTCTTGTAATGCGAGAATGCGAGGTTGGCTCCGACATTTATCCATTTGAAAAGGTCTGAGTCGAAGCTTGCCTTGATGTTGAACCTCTTGTTGTAGGCTACCGGAAGCACACCTTTCTCGTCAGTATATCCGCCTGAGATATAATACCTCATATTGTCATTGGCATTGGATACGGAAAGCTGGTAGTTCTGGTTGATGCCTGTCTTGTAGGTCTCCTTGAACCAGTCTGTCTCATCCTTCAGCCCGTCAGGGAGAGTCACCGTGCCGAGTTCATCCATCAGTTCGCGGTATTCCTCCACGTTGAGGACCTCGTATGTCCTGGCGACATTCGAAAGGCCTACCGATGCGTTCAGGCTTATTTGCGGGCCCTTGCTCCGCTTTCCCTGCTTTGTGGTGATGAGGACGACTCCGTTGGCTGCACGGGAACCGTAGATTGCCGCAGAAGACGCATCCTTGAGTATCTGCATGGATTCAATGTCCTGAGGGGAGAGATAGGCGATTGCGTAGTTTCCTGTTCCTACAGGGACTCCATCCACGACATAGAGAGGGTCGTTGGAGGATGCGATGGATGATGCTCCGCGGACGCGCACTGTCATTCCGCTTCCGGGAAGTCCGCTTGTCTGCTGAACGGTGACACCTGCGACCTTTCCCTGGATGAATCCGGAGGCCTCGGTCACCGGACGGAGTTTCATGTCCTCATTGGAAACTGTCGAAACGGCTGTGGTAAGGTCTCTTTTCCTCGCTGTACCATAACCGATGGCAACGACTGCGTCAAGGGCAATGGCATCTTCCTCGACTGTGAGGTTGATGGTGCTGCGTCCGTTTACCTTTTCCGTGACCTTCTTGTAGCCCAGGGCATCGAATTCCACAGTAGCCTGCGGAGAAGTAAGATTGATGAAGTAGTTTCCGTCGGCTCACTGTACCTTTCAATGAGTGCTGCTGTGCGAATGCGCTGATGCCTGCAGTCAGCAGCAGAACCATAGTCAGATATTTTCTCATACGGTTGATTATTAGTTAAAGTTCCTTTTCCCGCCGGTATCGGAAAAATCCGAATCCGCTCGCGGTTAATACAAAATTAGAAATAATCGGTTTCCGTTTTTCGGGAAGTGGTGCCTTAAGTGGAAAGAAAGAGGATGTTAATTTGTGTAATTCTCTGTAAAATAATGTGTTAAAACATTTAATTCAAATAATTAAAGTGGATTTGAATGGGCCTTGTTCTGTGGGATTTAAGGCGCTTTTCGAGCCTTCTGGCTGATATCTACCGTCATTATCTGGTCAATGTCGGTGAGGTAGTTCGGGGTCAGGTGCTTCTTTCTGTTCTTCCAGTCCGCATTTCCGTATCCTGCCACGGCGAGGCCCACGGCTTTCAATCCGTATTTGCGGTTCATCCGGTCGATGGCGGTGGAGAGCTCCGCCCGTTCATCCCGTTTGGGAATGGGGTCGAAGAGGATGTGGTGGGTGAGTCCGGGAATGATGTCGGATAGGATGACTCCCGATTTCTTGAACTGTATTCCGGGACGGTAAATGCGGTCGGCCAGCCTGATGGCGGCTTCGGTGATTTCCAGGGTGTCTGACGAGGGGGAGTCCAGCCGCATTGTGGCGATGTTGCTGTATTGCTGCAGGTCTTCCCGGAATCTGTTGCTGCAGGCGAATACGGATACGCTGCAGGCGGCCGATTCCTGAGCCCTCAGGGTGTTGCAGCAGCTGGCTGCGAAGGTTGCGACCGAGGCCCTGAGCTGCTCTGCGTCGGATATCATTTTCCCGAAACTGCGGCTGGTGGATATGGTCTGGCGGCGGATGATTTCTGAAGTGTCTATGCAGGGATGTCCGTTCAGCTCCAGCCAGGTCTGGTATCCCGGCTTGTGGAACTGCCTGAGGACCCAGTCTCCGGGCTTGTCGGCAAACTGCAGGGGAGTGGTGATGCCGAGGGCCTGAAGCTTTGCAAAACTTCGCGGCCCGATGCCCCAGATGTCGGCCAGCTCGAACATTGACAATGCCTTGCGCCTCTTCTCCTCGGTATCTATCATGCATACGCTCTCGTATCCCCTGTATTTCTTGGCGAACTTGCTTGCCACCTTGGCCAATGTCTTGGTGCGGGCTATGCCGACGCTTACGGGAATGTCGGTCCATAGGGCAATCTGCCGTACCATTCCCCGCATGAGTTTCACGAGGTCGTAGTTCTTCTCGTATCCGTCGAGATACAGGAACTGCTCGTCAATGGAGTAGCTCTCGGTACGCTCCACGGTCTTGCGCATTATGCTCTGGACCCGCTTGGACATTGCATCATAGAGCATCAGGTTGCCTGAGAATACCGCTACATTGTTCTTCTCGATGACATCCTTAACCTGGAAGAACGGGGCCCCGCGCCTTATGCCGAGGGTCTTGGCTTCGGCGGTAAGGGCGACGATGTTGCCGTCGTTGCTGGACAGCACGCACACCGGCTTGCCTCTCAGACCGGCGTGGAAGACCCTCTCCACCGATGCGAAGAAGGTGTTGCAGTCAGCCAGGGCTATCATTGTTCCCGTGCCTTGTGGATTATGTAGGTCACCGTGCCCCAGACGCTGAAATCGTCATCCCGGGTGACAGGTATGCGGGGATAGTCCGGATTTGCCGGGACGAGCCAGCCCTGTCCGTCTTCCGGAACGAAATGCTTGAGGGTGTATTCGCCGTTGAGCTCGCACATCGCGATTTCGTGCGGCGACGGATTGCGGTTGCTCTTGTCCACGATGACAATGTCGCCGTCCAGAAGGCCTGCGTCAATCATTGAATTTCCGCTCACTCTTATAAGGTACGATGCCTCCGGATGCGGGCAAAGCATCGTCAGGATGTCAATGTCCCGGGATCTCTCGTCGTTGTCAAGCGGGACCGGGAACCCCGCCACGACCCGGATGTCGAAATATGGCAGGGAGAATGATCTGGTCTTCTCTGCCGGGATCATATTCAGGGCTGTTTCAGCTTCGCTTTTCCGTACTGCGGACGCTTCGTTTTTCCGTACTGCCTTCTCGAGCGCATTCCTGATGAACTCGGTTCTGTTCCCGATGCTGTCCAGCTGCTCCGCCAGCCGTCCCGGAGCCCGGAACGAAATCATCCTGCTGTCACCCCTAGGCCGTCCTGCGCCGGGGCGCCGCCCTCCACGTTTTTTGTCATTGTCCTTTTCCATTGCCATTTTCCGTTTCCTTTTTCCGGTTTCCGTTTTCGTTTCCATCATCTCCATCATCATCTCCCTCTCACTCTCCGTCTCCCTCTCCCTCTCCCTCTCTGTCTTCCTCTTCATCATCAGCTCCATCTTCATTGCCCTTAGCTATTGCTCTTCGCCATTGTCCTTCTCCATTGTTCTTCCCCCTTCCTTCTTCATCTCCTTCTTCATTGCCCTT
>SFPH01000237.1 GCA_004552115.1 Bacteroidales bacterium | reverse complement strand
GCATCCACATTGGCATGGGCAGGAAGGTGGAAAACCTTGTCATCCTTCTTGGGTGGCATCCATGCTTCTGCGGTTGAGCAGATTGGGACGGCATTGAGTTCCTTGGTCTTCTTCTGGACGATTACAAGTGTGTTCGTTACCTCGTTCCTCATGATGTTTGACCATCGCAAAGCCCTTATGTCGCTGATGCGTAGTCCTGTAAGGCAAGCGAAGCCAAATGCCAACTGGGTTTCCCTGACTCCGTTAGTCTCTTCGGATGCCATGAAGAGTTTGAGTTCATCGGGTGTAAGGTACAGCTTGTGACCAGACTTTGGCTTGGAGATTGTGTCTTCCTTCTCCAACTGATAGAAGGGGTTTGCCTTCAACTTGCCAGTCTTGACTGCCTTGTTGAATACTGCGACAATGCGTTGCTGCATGTTCCGCAAACTGGCATTACTCAACGGCTTTGCCTTGACTCTCACATACTTCTGAGGTACATAGTCATTCTTCAGCCAAAGAAAGAATGCCTTGAACCATGTCTTATCGAACTTCATCAGAGTGATGTGCGGTCTGCGTTTGGCTTTCAGAAACTCCTTCATGCGTTCTTGAAGGTATTGAGTCTGCTCGACAGTCCTCTTGGAATATTCGGGATTGCCGTCCATCCACTCCATGTAAGTCTGGATCCAGTCAATGACTTCGGGTGAGTCATCGTTGGGAATGTCGGGTACAACCATCAAGTGACCTTTCTCGGGAATGGTCTCGGGATGAAGGACGCGCTCGGCACGAATCTCCTGCGCACGTTTCAAGGTAGCCTCGTTGCGTTCCTTTGTCTCTTGGTTAATCTCAGGGATTAGGTAGAGGGAAAGGAACTCAAACTTGCGCTTGCCATTCTCATAGATGTCAAGATACAGGCTCTTGTTGTCGTTTTCAAGGTCTTTTTGTCGAAGTGTGATGGTCATATCAATGATTGTTATAATTGGTTATACCACTGGGGTGAAACACCACCCTGGTTTATCAAAGGGGGTGATTTCAAGTCACCTCCCTTAACTCTTTGAAGGGGGGGTACTTTCAAAGTACATCCTTTACTTGAACATTCCATCAATGAGGTTGATGGCTTCCTCCTTCTTCTTATCTACGATTTTCGCATAGATTTCAGTGGTCTGAATGTTGGTGTGACCCATCAACTTGCTTGTGGTGAACAGGTCTGCGCCAAGTGTCAGCATCATTGTGCCGAAGGTGTGACGTGAACAGTGGAAACTGATGTGCTTCTCTACACCTGCTGCCTCTGCCCATTTGCGAAGGGCTCTGCCTATGACGGTCTGAGTAGTTGGTATATCAAAGAAGGGAGTTGTTATTCCCTTTGGTTTTGGTAACCAACGCTTTGCCTCTTCAGAGAGTGGGATGATGACAGGCTTCTCCGTCTTCTGCATTTCCATGTCAATATACTCGCCCTTGCCGTCAGGAGTCTTGAAAATGTGAATCGGTGCAAGTTTGTACATATCACTGAGTCGCAATCCAGTGAAACAAGCAAAGATGAAGGCTTGCTTGACCTCTGGGCGGTAACTGTCGGTTGCCATGAGGGCTTTAAGTTCCTCAATGGTAAGGTATTCCTTCTTGCCATCCTTTGGCTGAATGCGCTCCTTGGCATCCAGTTCCTTCATTGGATTGTTTCGGATAATACCTTGACGGACAGCATTGTTGAGAGTAGTCGAGAACATGCCGAGGTAACGGCTTGCCGTGTTCTGGCTGATAGGTCTTGGCTCAATGTACTTGCAGTGTGAGTTTGGGAAGGTGCGAAGGAACTTCACATACCCACGGCAGAAATCAGCATTGACCTCTTCAAGGGTGATGAAGGTCTGATTGGACTCTTCAAGATATTTCTCCACGGTGTGAAGCATTTCAACACGACAATGGAGGGTTGACTTCTTGGTGCTGACTCCACCTTCACAATACTTCTTGATCCATCCTGTCAAGAGTTGTGAACCCTGCTTGACGGTTTCCCAGTCTTGCACTCCGTGACCATGGAGAGCCTTGATGCGCTCTGCCTTGATACGTTCTGCGAGTGCCATCGTTTCCTTGTTCTGCTCCTTGCAGAGTGGATTGACCTCAGGAATGATATAGAGTTTCAGATACTCATACTTTCTGACTCCCTTCCAGTAGATGTCAAGATAGATACTCTTGTTGCCATCTGCGAGAGGTTTGAGACGAATCTTAATCGGCTCCTTCAGTTTGACTTGTTTCTTTGGTCTTGCCATGCTTGTTTATATTTTATTTTGGTAATTTACTCCCGAAAGAAGGGAAAATGAATTTTGCAGAGGGTCTGCGAGGGTTGGGCTTTTCGGATGCTGATATATCGTTTCTGCATCGTGATTATGCCTTTGAAAGCATGTGCAAAGATATGAAAATCAAGCCATATATGAGAAACAAATCAGAAACAAAAATCATTTTATTATATCTTTTTAAGAGTCGGTTGAGCAAGAATCGGAAAA
>SFPH01000021.1 GCA_004552115.1 Bacteroidales bacterium | reverse complement strand
TCTCCAGCTCATAAGGAGATACGATTTCACGGGGCAGAGAAGGGTCAGCTTCGAGTACACAATGTTCGCAGGCTGGAATGATGACAAGAGGCATGCCGATGCCCTTGTCCGCCTTCTCTCAGGGCTCGAATGCAGGGTGAATCTCATACGCTTCCACCGCATCCCGGATTTCCCTTACGACACATCAGCCGACAAGGTGATCGAGATGTTCAGAGACAGGCTGAACCGTTCCGGAATAGTGTCCACCATAAGGGCTTCCAGGGGCGAGGACATACTTGCAGCCTGCGGCATGCTTGCTGGGAAACATAATAAAACTTCTTGAAAATGAGAAAGTTGCTGTCAGGATTAGCGATTGCTGCGGCAACCTGGGAGATTATTGCATCAATCCCGCCGCCGATTCCGTTTCGATGGCGGAGCTGAGAGCATATCTTGACAGCATCAGGACAGAGCGTCCCACTGTAGCCCTCGTATTGAGCGGCGGAGGGGCCAAGGGAGCTTCGCACATTGGTGTCATACATTATCTGGATTCCCTTAAGATTCCTGTTGACGTCGTGCTGGGAACGAGTATGGGAGGCCTTGTCGGCGCCCTGTATTCCCTTGGATACACAGCTCACGAGATGGATTCTCTCATAAGGACCATCGACTGGAGCATGGCCCTGTCAGACCGGGTTCCGAGGGATTACGTGTCTTATTCGCAGAAGAAATACAAGGAGAAGATCCTGCTTTCTTTTCCCTTCTACTACGCAAAGCAGGACTATCTGGACAGGAAGGCGGCGGAAAGGGGCTACGAGACTGCGGACCACCGCCACGGCGAACTCCGCCTCGGTGCCGGAAAGGATGATGCTGTATCGGTGGTCAAGGACAATCTTCTGAGCAGTCTTCCTTCCGGGTTGGCCTACGGACAGAATGTCAACAATCTGTTGAGCTCCCTGACTGTCGGCTATCAGAACGACATGAATTTCATAGACCTGCCTGTTCCCTTCGTATGCGTTGCCACGGACATGGTCACGGCCAAGCCGAAAATCTGGTACAGGGGCGGTCTAAAGACGGCAATGCGCTCCACGATGTCTATTCCGGGAGTGTTCGCCCCGGTGAAGGTGGACGGAATGGTGCTCGTGGACGGTGGGATGCGCAACAATTATCCGGCTGACCTGGCCATGGAGATGGGTGCCGACATCATCATTGGCGTGGACCTTTCATCCGGATACCGCACATACGGCGGCCTCAACGATCTCAAGGACATAATCGGCCAGGGCGTGGACATGCTCGGCCGGGAATCTTATGAGAAGAATGTAAGCATCCCGGACGTCACTGTGAAGCCGGACCTCCATGAATACAATATGATGAGCTTCGATGACAAGAGCATAGATGTCATCATCAGACGCGGTCTGGAGGCATCCGAGGCGGTGTCGGACCAGCTTGACAGCATATTGGCCCTGACTGGGGCGAGGGAGAAGGTGCTGAGGAACAAGAAGGCCATAGACCTGGGCACAAGCCCTGTCCTCGTGTCGAAAATCGAGATTACCGGTGTCACTGAGAAGGAATCCCGCTACCTGATGGGCAGAATCAAGATCAGGCCTGCCGACTATCTCTGCCGGGAGGACATCGAGGATGCGGTGGCCACTATTTTCGGAACCGGCGCCTTCGACTATGTCACCTACGAGATGGAGGGGTCCGAAGAACCGTTCAATCTTCTCATTCATTGCCGCAGAGGTCCTGTCCATCAGTTCGGAATCGGAGGCAGGGTTGATTCCGAGGAGGTGGCATCCCTCCTCATCAACATTGGCCTGAATGCCCACAAGCTTCAGGGAGCGGCTCTCAACTTTTACGGGAAGGTGGGCATAAATCCTTATGCGTCACTGACCTGCTATGTCAGCGCGCCTTCCGGACCGACATTCAATCTCGGAGCGTCTGTCAAATGGCTGGACCGCAACAGGTTCACGCTCGGGGAGAGCGACTACAATGTCGCCTATCTCAATGTCAGGGAGGAAATCTATCTCTCGAACATACGTCTCAGGAAATTCGATGCCAAGTTCGGTATCCGGAGCGATTTCTACAAGATGAACAAGATCATGGCCACGAGCGTCACGGGAAATTACGATCTGGACATGCTGACCAACAATTACGTATCGGCATTTCTGGACCTGAAGGCCGATACCTTCGACGACGGGTATTTCCCTACGAAAGGGGTTTCATGGGAATTGGGTTACGATTGGGTTTTCGCCGGCCTTAGAAAGAAGATAGACGGGTTCCATATCGCCAATCTGGATTTCAAGGCTGCTGTCTCTGCGGGATGTTTCACCTTCCTGCCGTCAGTCAGTGCCCGCTTCATAATGGGAGGGGAGCCATCTCTGCCGTATCTCAATCTTATCGGAGGCTTCATGCCCGGCAGATATCTGGATCAGCAGATTCCGTTCGCCGGGGTCAATTATGCCATGGCGATGCACAATTATCTTGCAATGGTCAGGGGGGATTTCAGGTTCCGCCTTTTCAAGAACAATTACATCACCCTCTGCGCCAATTACGCATATTCGGTAAGGGATCTCAGCGATGTAAAGGATACTTCCATGGCCCTCGGCCTTCTGGGAGCCGGCCTGAAGTATTCCTACAACTCCATCATCGGCCCGGTGGATTTCGGCCTGCACTGGCGTTCCCGCAACAGCAAGGTCGGGGCCTTCCTCAATTTCGGATTGTATTTCTGATAATTCCGCAATCTGATGGAAAACGATATCTCAAAAAAGGTCCTGTCCTCTCTCCAGCGTCAATGCTCCCGTCGGGAGTGTTGCTCGTCAGACATTTACAAGAAGGCACTGAAGGCTCTGGACGGGGATGCCGCAAAGGCTGCCGCAATACTGGAGAGCCTCAAGGCTGATAAATATGTGGATGATCTCCGCTACGCCTCAGCCTATATCAGGGAGAAGTCCGCAATCTCCGGATGGGGAATGGCCAAGATTTCCTATATGCTTGCGGCCAAGGGCATCGACAGGGCGGTAATCTCCGAGGCTTCGAAGGATGCGGACCCGGCTGCATCTTCCAGAAAACTGGAGGCCGTCCTCAGGAACAAGTACAAATCCCTGTCAGATGACCCGGCAGCCAGGCTGAAACTGCTCCGTTTCGCCCTTGGAAGGGGCTATTCGTATGACGAGGTGCGCGAGGTCGTCGAGAGAGTAATGTCGGGGGAGTGATGGACTACTGCTCGGAAATAAGGGATTTCATCGATGCCAATGTCGAAGGGGCAGTCTTCGGAGAGGAGCTCGGTTTCGCCCTCTTCTCTTCCGGAGCGATGCCGGGTACTGTCATCATTGCCGAACCTGTGGATGCATTGACCCTGGAAATGGCTGAGCAGCAGTCGCACAGACTATCCTCGCTGCTTTCCGGACTTGAAGGGAAAAAGGCCGTGATTGTCCCTGAGGACGTATGGCGCAGCCGGCCGGAAATGACAAGGCGGAGAATACTCGCCCATCTGGGACGGTTCAGGTCCGTGTTCGCCAGGAAAACTGTCGTGAAAAGGGTGGACAGGACAATGTCTTCCGCATTTCTGTCCGCCTGCCATACATACGGAGACGCTTCCGCGAGATACAGATACGGGCTTTTTCTCGGGGATGAGATGGTGGCATGCGCAAGTTTCTCGTCACCAAGGACTTGGATCAGGCCTGAGGGCCCTCATAAATCAGCCGAGTGGGTCAGGTACGCATCCTTGCCGGATGTCAGGGCGGTCGGCGGAATGGGGAAGCTGCTGAAGCATTTCATCGAGGAGACCGGTCCGGACGATGTGATGAGCTATGCCGACCTGGAGTGGACTGACGGGGACGTCTACAGGAAACTCGGCTTCCGGAAGGAGTCGCTGCGCCCTCCTGTCCGCTTCGCCATAGACCCGGATACATATATCCGCAAGCCTCTTTCCGGCATCGTGTCCGGAGAGGTCCCGGGGGCAGATTCCCCCTGCCTTTACCACGTGAATCTCGGCAGCGCGAAATACCGCCTCGACATTCCGTGAATTTTTCCCGGCTGCTGTTCGCATTAAGCAGGAGTTTCATTATCTTTGCACTCGAAAAATTCATTTCTCAATATGGAACCTATCATCAAGACCGATTTCAACTTCCCTCATCAGGTGGGGAAATATGTCGGCAAAGTGCGCGATGTCTATGACATTGACGGAAAGTATCTTGTAATGGCCGTTTCCGACCGTATTTCAGCATTTGACGTTGTCCTTCCGAAGGGCATTCCCTTCAAGGGACAGGTGCTCAACCAGATCGCCGAGAAGTTCCTCGACGCCACGGCGGACATAGTTCCCAACTGGAAGATCGCCAGCCCGGACCCTATGGTGACAGTGGGCTACAAATGCGAGCCTTTCAAGGTGGAGATGGTCATAAGAGGCTGTCTGGCAGGTCACTCATGGCGTGAATATCAGGCCGGAAAGAGGACCCTCTGCGGAGTTGAGCTCCCTGACGGAATGGTCGAGGGACAGCATTTCCCTGAGCCTATCATCACTCCTTCCGCAAAGGCCTCCGAGGGCCACGACGAGGATATCACCAGGGAGGAAATCATCGCATCAGGCCTTGTTCCGGAGGAGGATTACATAAAGATTGAGGAATATACCCGGGCCATCTTCAAGCGCGGTCAGGAAATCGCCGCAAAGATGGGCCTCATTCTCGTCGATACCAAATATGAGTTCGGAAAGAGGGACGGGCAGATCATGCTGATGGACGAGGTCCACACTCCGGATTCTTCCCGCTACTACTATGCCGAGGGCTATGAGGAGAGGCTGAGGAAGGGCGAGAAGCAGAAGCAGCTCTCCAAGGAGTTCGTCCGCGAATGGCTCATGGCCAATGGCTTCCAGGGCCTTGACGGACAGAAGGTTCCGGAGATGACACCGGAGGTGGTGGAGGGCATAACCGCCAGATACATCGAACTCTACGAGAAGATTACGGGCACTCCGTTCGTCCGCCGCGAATATACTGCGGAGGGGATTGAAAAGAATGTGACGGAGTATCTGAAGACAATCCTCTAGTTTTTCCGGCAATATGAAAGGAATCGTTCTCGCCGGTGGAAGCGGGACGCGGCTGTATCCCATAACCAAAGGGGTCAGCAAGCAGCTTCTCCCTGTCTTTGACAAGCCGATGATATATTACCCTATCTCAGTGCTTATGCTTGCCGGGATCAGGGAGATACTCGTTATCTCCACGCCTCACGATTTGCCTGGCTTCAGGCGCCTGCTCGGGGATGGCTCCGATATCGGAGTCCGCTTCGAATATGCAGAGCAGCCGTCTCCTGACGGTCTTGCCCAGGCTTTCACCATCGGGGCCGATTTCATCGGGGATGATTCCGTCTGTCTCGTGCTCGGAGACAATATTTTTCACGGTTCCGGTTTCAGGTCAATGCTGAAGAATGCCGTGTCAAGCGTTGAGAATGAGGGTATCGCCACCATTTTCGGATATTGGGTCAGTGATCCCGGACGCTATGGGGTCGCCGAGTTTGACAGTGAGGGAAGATGCCTGAGCATAGAGGAGAAACCCGCTTCGCCCAAGTCCAACTACGCCGTAGTCGGACTATACTTCTATCCCAACAAGGTGGTGGATGTGGCCCGTGGCGTGAAGAAGTCAGCCCGGGGCGAGTATGAAATCACCTCGGTGAACCAGCGGTTCCTCGAGGACGGGGAACTCCGCGTGGAGACTCTCGGCAGGGGATTCGCCTGGCTCGATACCGGTACCCACGATTCCCTGAGCGAGGCTTCCACCTATATCGAAGTGCTGGAGAAGAGACAGGGCCTGAAAATCGCCTGCCTCGAGGGCATTGCCTATGAGATGGGATGGATTGACCGCGAGAAACTGAGGGAGCTTGCCGCCCCGATGGCAAGGAACCAGTACGGTCAGTATCTTCTCAGGCTTGCTGAAAATGATGACATCATATGAACTTCATAAAGACTGGCATAGAGGGCGTCGTGATCATTGAACCGAGACTGTTCAATGATGCCAGAGGCTATTTCTTCGAGTCATTCTCGCAGAGGGAGTTCGATGAGGCGGTCCGCCGGGTCAGATTCGTCCAGGACAATGAGAGCCGCTCGTCCCGGGGCGTTGTCAGGGGGCTTCATTTCCAGAAACCTCCATTCGCCCAGAGCAAGCTTGTCAGAGTGATCAGCGGGGCGGTTCTTGATGTGGCTGTGGACATAAGAAGAGGCTCTCCGACATTCGGCAGGCACGTTGCCGTGGAACTTTCCGGAGAGAATCACCGTCAGGTATTCATTCCCCGGGGGTTCGCCCATGGTTTCAGCGTGCTGACTGAGTCCGTGGTATTCCAGTACAAATGCGACAATTACTATTCTCCGGAGTCCGAGGGGGCTCTCGCATGGGATGACCCTGATCTGGGAATTGACTGGAAGACAGCACCATCGGATGTCATTCTTTCCGAAAAGGACAGATGCCATTCCAGGCTCAGGGATGCGGAGTGGCTTTTCGATTACAATGCTAATCTGTATTGACAATGGGACGTACCATCCTCATAACCGGCGGGGCAGGCTTCATCGGCTCGCACGTGGTCAGGCTTTTTGTCGGCAAGTATCCTGATTGCAGGATTGTCAATGTCGACAAATTGACATACGCCGGGAATCTCGCCAACCTCAATGATGTCTCGGACAGGCCGAACTATCGTTTCGTGAAGATGGACATCTGCGATTTCAGCGGCATTTCCTCCCTCCTGGAAGAGGAGAGGGTGGACGGCATCATACATCTGGCTGCCGAATCGCACGTGGACAGGTCGATTGCCGACCCGTTCACTTTCGCAAGGACCAATGTGCTGGGTACTCTCACATTGCTGGAGGCGGCGAGGCGGCATTGGGCCCCTTCAGGCTGGAATCCGTACGGCAACGGCTGCCTTTTCTATCACATTTCCACCGATGAGGTCTACGGTAGTCTGGAAATGACTCATCCAGAAGGCATTGATCCGCCTTTTACCACTGAGGCTTCAAGTGCGGGGCATAAGTGCTACGGCGACGATTTCTTCACTGAGTCCGGAAAATACCTTCCGCATTCACCTTACAGTGCTTCAAAGGCATCTTCCGACCATTTTGTCAGGGCTTTCCACGATACCTACGGCATGCCTGCAGTGGTGACCAACTGTTCCAACAATTATGGCCCGTACCAGTTCCCTGAGAAGCTTATTCCTCTGTTTATCAATAATATAAGGCACAGAAGACCTCTCCCTGTCTATGGGGCGGGGGAGAATGTCAGGGACTGGCTTTATGTCGAGGACCACGCAAGGGCGATAGACCTGGTTTTCCACAATGGGAAAGCCGGCGAAACCTACAATATCGGGGGTTGCAACGAATGGAAGAACATTGACCTCATAAAAATACTTGTCCGTACCGTTGACAGGCTTCTCGGCAGGGCTGAAGACGAGGACATGAATCTGATAACATATGTGACCGACAGGCCTGGTCACGATGCCAGATATGCCATAGATTCTTCCAGGATCAGGAAGGAACTCGGCTGGGAGCCCTCTCTGCAGTTCGAGGAAGGCATCGGGAGAACCGTCAGGTGGTACCTTGACAATCAGGACTGGCTGGACGGTGTCACGTCCGGCGACTATATGAAGTACTACGATTCAATGTACGGAAACAGATAAAAGACAGGGAATGCGGTCGCAAACCCTGTCTTCTGTCGATAAGTCTCTTCCGGCATTGCCGGAGATTTCTACTTCTTGAAGTATCTGTTGTAGAGACCCTGGAATCCGGCGCCGTGACGGGCCTCATCCTTTGCCATCTCGTGTACGGTGTCGTGAACAGCGTCGTAGTTGAGTTCCTTTGCCCTCTTCGCGATTGCAAGCTTGCCCTCGCATGCGCCGGCCTCAGCCTCGATTCTCTTCTCGAGATTGGTCTTGGTATCCCATACTACATCACCGAGAAGCTCAGCGAACTTGGAAGCGTGCTCAGCCTCTTCGAAAGCATATCTCTTGAAAGCCTCGGCGATCTCAGGATAGCCCTCGCGGTCAGCCTGACGGCTCATTGCCAGATACATGCCGACCTCGCAGCACTCGCCGTTGAAGTGAGCCTCAAGGCCTTCGTGAACCTCCTTGTCGCAGTCCTTGGCAACACCGATGACGTGCTCGCAGGCCCAGCTCTTAGGGCCTTCTTCCTTGAGCTCAGCGAATTTGTCAGCCTTTGCGTGACATACCGGACATTCTGCAGGTGGGTTCTCACCTTCATATACATATCCGCAGACAAGACATCTGAATTTCTTCTTCATGATCTTTGTATTTTAAAATAATTAAAATTGAGTATTGCAAATTTAACTATTTTGACTGCAAAAACAATACCTTTGCGGTCTCAGACAACTTGTCAGTTCTGCTCTTTCGGAATGAGGGCGAATGTCAGCTCTCCCTTGCAGCAGAGCTTGCCACCGACCTCGAGTTTTGCCGAGCAGAAATACAGCGGACCCTTCTTCTCGTTGAGCTTTGCCGTGATTTCGCATACGTCTCCGGGTCTTACAGGATTCTTGAAACGAACCTTGTCGATTCCCGCATAGAGGGTGAGGTTGCCGGG
>SFPH01000236.1 GCA_004552115.1 Bacteroidales bacterium | reverse complement strand
GACAATAAGCAATATGTCCCCGCCCTTCACTCGGACCAGATGGCGAGCCTGACCAAAGACCCTGCCCTTGATTACTGTACGCACAAGCTTTGGCTTGTCAGAGATGGAAGGAAGGTTGTCGGACGCATCTGTGCGATGATCAATCCGCGTTATAACGAGAGATATGACAAGAAGCGCTGCCGTTTCGGATGGTTCGACACCATTGAGGACATCGAGGTTGCAAGGCTTCTTCTGGATACGGCCGAGAACTGGGCGAGGGAGAATGGGATGAACGAGATTCACGGCCCTCTTTATTACAATACATTGGGCAAGCAGGGTATGCTTGTGGAGGGCTTCGAGAATATTCCTCCTTTCAACTGTCTCTACAATTTCCCGTATTACAATGATTTCGTGACGGCTCTCGGATATGAGAAGGAATGCGACTGGCTTCAGTACAAGATGGTGGCCAATCACGGTGTGCCGGAGAAGATGCACAGGATTGCGGGAATGCTGAAGGAGAGGTATAATCTTCATGACGGTTGTCTTGCGAAACTGAAGAAGGACAAGGAGATGGTGAGGTATTTCTTCAAGGTTTACAATGACTCCTTCGCGGATTCTGTTTACAATTTCATTCCTTTTACCGAGAAGGAGATTGAGCATGAGGCTAAGGTGAGCATGCCTTTCATCAATGACAAGGTCAGCAGCATTGTGCTGGATGAGAATAATGAGCTGGCAGCTTTCGGCATTGCTTTCCCGAGTATGTCCAAGGCTCTTCAGAAGGCGAAAGGCCGTCTGTTTCCTTTCGGCTGGTTCCATCTCCTGAAGGCGATGTTCAACTACGAGACGGTGGATCTGATGATTAACGGTGCTGCTCCGAAATGGCAGAATACTGGCGTGAGCTCGATTTTCCATTGCTCTATGGCGGACAAATACAAGAAGTCCAGCACTGTCTGGGCGATTTCGAATCCGCAGATTGAGACGAACAGCGCTGTCAATGTGTGGGGCAAGTATGAGCACGAGCTTTATATGAGGCGCCGCTGCTATGTGAAGAAGATCTAATCTATTTATATTTTTGATAATTGCTGATTTACAGCGAACATTTGATTTATGGCAGATAATAATTCGTTGCTTGAAAAGGTTCTGGGTCTCCAGGACAAATATGCGGCTTTGCAGGCTCAGCTTTCTGATCCGGAGGTGATGGCTGATATGAAGAAGTTCGTTCAGCTGAACAAGGATTACAAGGAGCTGGAACCGATTATCAAGGCTGGCCATGAGTATAAGAAGATGGTCGAGGATCTGGCTGCAGCCAAGGATATTATGGCCAATGAGAAGGATGAGGATCTGAGGGAGATGGCGAGGGAGGAGATTGCCGAGATTGAGCCGAAGCTTCCTGAGATGGAGCAGAATATCAAGCTGCTTCTGATTCCGGCCGACCCGGATGACGGCAAGAATGCGATGGTGGAGATTCGTGGCGGTACCGGAGGCGACGAGGCTGCGATCTTTGCCGGCGACTTGTTCCGTATGTATTCGAAGTATGCTGAGAGCAAGGGTTGGAAGTTGGAGATTACAGATCAGGCTCCCGGCACTTCGGGAGGATACAAGCAGATTGTGTTCAAGCTTTCTTCGAACAATGACGGTGTATATGGCACGATGAAGTATGAGTCCGGAGTGCATCGCGTGCAGCGTGTCCCGCAGACTGAGACTCAGGGCAGGATTCAGACTTCGGCTGCTTCTGTGGCTGTGTTCCCGGAGGCGGACGAGTTCGATATCGACCTGGATATGAATGATATACGCAAGGATACTTACTGTTCTTCGGGTCCTGGTGGACAGGGTGTGAACACGACTTATTCCGCTGTCCGTCTTACTCATATTCCTTCAGGTATTGTGGTGCAGTGCCAGGAGGAGCGTTCTCAGCTGAAGAATTTCGACAGGGCGCTTGAGGAATTGAGGACCAGGCTTTACAATATGGAGCATCAGAAGTATCTGGATGGCATTGCTGCGAAGCGCAAGACTATGGTTTCGACCGGTGACCGTTCAGCGAAGATCCGTACGTACAATTATCCGCAGTCGCGTGTGACTGACCATCGTATCAACTGGTCTATGTACAATCTTCCTGTGTTTATGGATGGTGACATTCAGGAGTGCATCGACCAGCTGCAGATTGCCGAGAATGCCGAGCGCCTGAAGGAGGCCGGGGAGTAATTGCTTATTTAACCTGGTCGGCGGAATGATAGCTCATTTCGCACGTAGCGTGGCGAATGACCTTGCTACGGAGCACCTTGAGCAGACGTAGTCTGCGATGCCTCCCTCTAGTGCCGAGGGCGGCAAGTCCTGCGAAATGAGCCATCATTCCGCACTTAGCACATTCCGCACGTGGCGCATTCCGAACTTAGCGCATGACCTTGCCACGGAGCACCTTGAGCAGACGTAGTCTGCGATGGCGGCATCAGCCGCCGCGCGAAGGAATGCGAAGCGCCGGCCTGAGGCGATGGTGCGCCCGGAGCGCCCTCCCCCGTCATGGGGGTAGGGGGAAATGAATTGGGCGATAGTAGAATTAAACTGATGAATTAACCTGGTCGGCGGAATGATAGCTCATTTCTCCGGACCAGGCCCTCCCAAACTGCGTTTGGGCCCCTCCCT
>SFPH01000235.1 GCA_004552115.1 Bacteroidales bacterium | reverse complement strand
TTCTCTCCCGGACATTCAGAAGAAGGAGAAGTCCCACGATTTCCAGTACAAAAGCCGCCTCCACACCCTTCGAACCATCAATAACCATGACCGCAGAATCTGCCGCCATCAGCGTACGGTAGGTATCCTCCGAGAAATCCTGATGTCCCGGTGTATCCAGAATATTAATACAGTATCCGTCATAATTGAACTGCAGCACAGAGGAAGTAACTGAAATACCTCTCTCTTTTTCTATCTCCATCCAGTCAGAAACCGCATGGCAGGACGTGATCAAGGCCTGTGAGGATTTCTTTACCAAAAATCAGGAGAACGGCAACCCATATAATCTCGTATTGCCGGAGACTGAAGATGTGGAAGGCTACAGGGCGGCATTCTCCTGCTGCTATGCGGACAGAACATCGCCTGAAATCATTATCCATACCGGACGGGCAATACCGACTTATTACAATACATACCACAGGATGTATTTCGGTCTTACCGACCAGGGACAGGCCGGCCGTGGCTATGGCGGAGGCTGTGTGACCCTGAATTTTGTGGACAAGTTCCAGAATGCTGACGGGACTGCATCAGATTACAGGAAATGGATTCAGACCAACGGACATAACGGAACATTGGAAAACAATCCGTTCACAGGCAAGGATCCTCGTCTGTATGAGACAGTCCTGATTGCCGGAGACAGGTACAGGACTAGAGTCGCAGAGATGTGGGTTGATGGGCAGGAACACGGCTCTGGATCCAATCCTAAGGCTACTACTGGATTCATTATCAGAAAGTTCCTTTGGGATTACAATGATGCTTTTCTCAACAAGGCAGCCAATTCCGCCTATATCCGCCTTCCGGAACTCTATCTTATCTATGCCGAGGCTCTCAATGAAACCGGCCGTTCAGATGAGGCACTCAAATGGCTGAATATGACAAGAAACCGTGTCGGGCTGCCGGATATGACATTGGAAATGGCCTCTTCACTGCACGACGCCTCGTCGTTGCCGGATTATCCTGAATGCGGTCTCAAAGGTGACAAATGCCTGAGGGAGGAGATTCTCGACGAAAGAGCCAGGGAGTTCTGCTTCGAGGAAGTAAGATGGTTTGATATTATCGGATACAAGAGGGAGGATATTTTCAAGGAGAGTCTTTACGGAATACAGATCAGACTTGTGAGCGGAAAGGCCGAAGACAACACTCTGGTCCTCAGTTACAGTGATCCGGCATTGGATGATATCCCGAGAATGTGGCAGACACGTTTCAGCCCGAAATGGTATCTGAGCGCGTTCCCTTCAAATGAAATCAACAAAGGCTACGGACTCGTCCAGAATCCGGGATGGTAAACTTGAAATCTGATTGAAAATGAAAAATAGATTCTACATACTTCTGACAATGCTCACATTGACGGCTGTCGAGTCGGCCGCCGATGATGTCCGGGTCAAGATTCTGGGCCCTGACGGAAAGCCGGCTGCAGGGGCCGCGGTTAGACTTGCGGGTACATCTGTCCAGACCTATGCCGGTGAGGATGGCGTGGCTGTCATTGAGGCTCCTGTCGCTTCCGTGTTGAATATCAGCCTGTTCAACAGGTATATGCTTGAGCGGGAGGTCACGGGACCTGAAATGCTTGTGGAACTTGGCGAGGCCGACCAGCTTATGACTCTCGGCTATGACAGGCAGATTTCCTCCAGATATTCCTCAATGGCTGTCTCAGGGGCCGGTTCCGATGAAATATCAGTGGAGAGATCTTCTCTTGTGCTGAACTCCCTGGCTGGTCTGATTCCGGGAATGAATGTCATGAGATCCGGCAACATACCGGGCAATGCGCCTGTTATCTATGTCCGCGGAAGGGGTTCTTTCCAGGGCAACAGCGTACTTTTCATTGTGGATGGAATCGAGCGCACTCCTTCATTCATATCATCAGAGGAAGTCGAGAGCGTGACAGTTCTCAAGGATGCCGCATCAATTGCCATATATGGCAACAGGGGAGCTGACGGCGTGGTGATAATCACTACAAAAAGAGGTGGTGACCATCCGCTCCGGATCAACACTGACTACAACTTCGGTATTTCTACCCCTTATGCCATGCCTGAGATGGCAGACGGTCTGACGTACGCCAATGCTGTCAATGAAGCCCTTGCCAATGATGGCCTGCCTCCGAGATATACCCAGGATGATCTGGGGCGAATCGCCGCCGGAGATCCTCTCATCCCTTCAGTAGACTGGAAATCAGAGGTTCTGCGCAAGGCTGCCTATACCCACAATTTCAATATCTCATTCGATGGGGCGGAGAAAAGGTTGAGGTATTATGTTATGGCAAGCTATGACGGTTACAAGGGACTGTTCAACAATACCGACCTTAACGAGGGCTACAGTACGCAGTATATGAATTCGACCCTCAAGGTAAGAGCGAATCTGGAGGCTGAAATAACCAGGACGACGAAACTGAGGATGAATATGTCCGGCCGACTGTCCCAGAATCAGACTCCTTATGCAGGTACCTATG
>SFPH01000234.1 GCA_004552115.1 Bacteroidales bacterium | reverse complement strand
GGCCTGCCGGACCTGTCTTCCTCAACTCTCAGCTTCCGGGCCGACATGACGGCCGGAGAGCCTGCAGCCCAATCATGGGTCACCGCCACCTTGCCGGCCGTGCTGTCTGGCACAGCCGCCTTCATCTGCTCGAACTTTTCAAGTTCCCTGTCAAGGGTTTTGAGGTCAGCCTTGAAACCGGCAGCCGGAGCAGCTTCATCCTCAGCATAAATGCCGAAGAGATCAGCCCTGCGGTACCGTCCGGACTCCGAAGACGGAATGGCCGAAACGGTCACAGTCAAAGCGATGACGAGGACTGCGAGCAGAAAGCTCCTGAGAGCCGATAATAATGAGGCTGAACGTTTAATCATAGTCTGCAATATTCGGAATTATTCCGCTATATTGCAAATTTTCCTTGCGCGCTCGAGGGCGACATTGATGTTGGGACAGATATTGTCCTCTCCGACAAGGGCATAGAAACCTGAAGCCTGGAGGGTCTGGTGCACCTTTTCATTGACTCCGGACAGCACGACAGGTATATTGTTCTTCTGGCTCATCCTGCAGAGATTGGAGAGGTTGTGGATGCCAGTGGAGTCCACGAAAGGCACTTTCCTCATCCTGATGATGCGCACCTTGGTCTTGTTTCCCCTGCCGCTCATCATCTCCTCGAACCTGGTCGCCACGCCGAAGAAATAAGGGCCGTTGATTTCGTATACCTCCACTCCCTTCGGGATGATGAGGTTATCCTCCTTCGTCTCGAAATCGGTTTCCGCATTGACATCTATCTCATTCTTCAGCACGGAGATTTCCGTAGTCTCCATAACCCTCCGGATGAAGAGGACGCAGGCGAGAATGAGGCCGGCGCTGATGGCGACGGTGAGGTCGAAGATGACTGTGAGGAAGAATGTCAGCAGGAGGACGAAGACATCGGATTTAGGATTGCTGAGCAATGCCTTGAAGGTTCTCCAGCCGCTCATGTTGTATGCCACGACTATAAGGACGCCGGCCAGGCAGGCCATCGGGATAAACCTTGCCAGAGGCATCAGGAAGAGCAGTATCAGAAGAAGGACGACGGCGTGGACAATACCGGCCACAGGGGTGCGCCCGCCGTTGTTGATATTGGTCATTGTCCTTGCAATGGCTCCGGTGGCAGGGATTCCTCCGAAAATCGGAGTGACGATATTGGCGATTCCGAGGGCAATGAGTTCGGTGTTGGAATTGTGCCTTGCGCTGATCATACCGTCAGCCACAGTGGCCGAGAGCAGGGATTCGATGGCTCCGAGTGCCGCGATGGTGATGGCTATCGGGAAGAGGTTCTTCACCGCCTCCCAGTCCAGGGCAGGCATCTCCGCTTTCGGAAGGCTTGCGCTGATGGAGAATCTGTCCCCGATGGTGTCGATGCAGCTCACTCCGGCAAATGTCTTCAGCAGGTAAACCGCCACAGTGACAATGATGATGGCCACGAGAGACCCCGGAATCTTTCTGGAAAGTCTAGGCATCATTGCAATGATGAAGATGCTGACAAGGGTCACTCCGGCATTCCACCAGTTGACGGTGGTGATATGCTTGAAATAGAGGATCCATTTGCCTATGAAGTCACCCGGAACGCTCTCGCCTCCGAACGAAAGTCCGAGAGCATCGGGAATCTGAGTGGAGAAAATGGTCAATGCGATACCGCTCGTGAAGCCTACCACCACAGGATAGGGAATGAACTTGATGACAGCCCCGAGCTTGAAGACGCCCAGCAGTACCAGCATTACTCCGGCCAGCACGGTGGCGATGGCCAGTCCGCCGAGTCCGTAGGTCTGGACCACGCCGTAAACTATGACGATGAAGGCGCCTGTAGGGCCTCCGATCTGGACCTTGCTTCCGCCCAGGAACGATATTATGAAGCCTGCAATGATGGCTGTGACAATGCCTTTTTCAGGGGTGACGCCGGATGCGATGGCGAAGGCGATGGCCAGAGGAAGGGCAACGATGCCAACGATGAGGCCGGCCATCAGGTCAGAGGTAAATGTCTTCTTGTCGTATTTCTTGATACAATTGAAGAATTCGGGCTTGAAGTCAAAAGTTCGCATTGTATATATAGTTTTCCATTTCATCTGCAAATATACCGCAATTCGGCTTTGCTCCCAAATCCTAAAACGTACAAACAAACATCGCCGGTCGAAAAATCATTCAGGCAATATGCAATTCCGGCGATTTTGACTATCTTAGCGAAGATTTGCGCATAAGAAAATGAACTTCAATGATAAAATTCTCGTGCTTGACGGAGCGATGGGCACGATGATACAGAAATACGGACTTGACGAAAGGGACTTCCACAAACCTGTGCAGGCTGACGACTGCGGCGACCAGGATCCGAACAACGAGTGCCTTAATCTGACCCGTCCTGACATCATTTTCAACATTCACCGGAAGTACATCGAGGCAGGGGCGGACATCATCGAGTCCAACACGTTCAGTGCCAACAGCATATCCCAGGAAGAATACGGTCTCGCCGACATTGCTGGAGAGATGGCCAGGGAGGGCGCCGCGATCGCGAGAAGGGCAGCGGACCAGTCCGGAAGGAAGGTTTACGTGGCCGGAAGCGTCGGTCCCACATCGAAGTCCCTGACATTGGCCCAGAACGTGGAGCATCCGGAATACAGGCCATACGGCTTCAGGGAAATGGTATCCGCATACATGGAGCAGATCCGGGGACTGATTGACGGCGGGGCGGATTTCATCCAGATAGAGACCTGCTTCGACGCCCTCAACGCCAAGGCCGCAATCTATGCCCTCGAGACTGTAAACGAGGAGGACGGCAGGGATGTGCCATTCCCCGCAATCGTCTCCGTATCGGTAAGCGACAGGAGCGGGAGAACATTGACCGGTCAGACAATCAAGGCTTTCTGCGACTCGGTCAGCCACTATCCCCTGCTGGCCTTCGGACTGAACTGCTCCCTCGGGGCGGAGGATCTGCTCCCGCTTCTGAAGGACGTGGCAGGATTCAGTGAGATGGGAGGCTATGACGAGACACCTGCGCAGATGGCCTCCGGGATAAGCCTCATGGCCGGGCAGGGACTGCTCAACATTGTCGGAGGCTGCTGCGGAACCACGCCTGAGCACATTGCGGCGATAGCTGCGGCCGTGGAAGGTGTCAAGCCGAGGGAGGTTCCGTCCGGCCGCTCCGGGAGACTTTTCGTCAGCGGACTGGAATCCGTCTGCATTGACCTGAAAAACAACAACTTCACCAATGTGGGAGAGCGCACCAACGTGGCCGGGTCAAGGAAGTTCGCGAAGCTCATTGCGGCAGGCGACTATGCCGGCGGACTCGAAGTGGCGGCGAAGCAGATCGAGGACGGGGCCTGCATCATTGACATCAATATGGACGATGCGATGCTGGACAGCAGGGACTGCATGGAGAAGTTCGTGAGACAAATTTCCGGCGAGCCGGCGGTGGCCAAGGCGGCCCTGATGATCGACTCGTCGCATTGGGATACCATACTGGCAGGTCTGGAGAATGCCCAGGGCCGGTCGATTGTCAATTCCATCAGCCTCAAGGAAGGCGAGGAGGCGTTCCTGACCAAGGCCAGGGAAATCCGCAAGCTGGGAGCCGCAATGGTGGTTATGGCATTTGACGAGGAAGGCCAGGCAACGACTTACGGCAGGAAGATTGAAATCTGCCGGAGGGCCTGGACATTGCTCACGGAGAAGGCCGGAATCAGGCCAGAGGACATCATTTTCGACGTCAATGTGCTTTCCGTGGGCACCGGAATCGAGGAGCACGCACGCTACGGAATCGACTTCATCGAGGCTGTGAGATGGATCAAGGAGAATCTCCCCGGATCATTGACATCCGGAGGAATCTCAAATCTCTCATTCGCATTCAGGGGCAACAACAAGGTCCGCGAGGCAATGCACTCCATCTTCCTCTACCACGCCGTGAATGCCGGCCTGGATATGGGAATCGTCAATCCTGGCATGCTTCAGATTTACGATGAAATCGAGCCTGACCTGCTGGAAAAGGCCGAGGATGTGATATTGGACAGGAGGACGGACGCTACGGAAAGGCTGATCGCCAAAGCTCAGGAAATCGCTGCGGAAAAGGCCGTGGAGGATACTGTGGCAGTGGTTCAGGACAGGAGTTCTGTTCCGGTGGAGGACAGGCTGGCCGAGGCTCTGGTCAAGGGAAAGTCGGACCATCTGGAGGAGGACGTGCTGGAATGCCTCTCGTCCTGCGGAGCTGCCGTCAAGGTAATCGAAGGGCCTCTGATGGCCGGCATGGAGAAGGTCGGAGAATTGTTCGGTGCAGGAAAGATGTTCCTGCCGCAGGTGGTCAAATCCGCCAGGATAATGAAGGAGGCGGTGGCGGTGCTGGAGCCGCACATGAAGGCCAATGAGGAGAGCAATCTGCATAAGCCATTGATTATCAATGCAACAGTCAAGGGAGATGTACACGATATCGGAAAGAATATCACCGGCATTGTCCTGAGCTGCAACGGCTTCGAGGTCGTGGACCTGGGAGTGATGGTGGAGAAGGAGAGAATCATAGACGAGGCAGTGGCCCGCGGGGCGTCCATCATCGGTGCAAGCGGACTGATTACACCATCGCTGTACCAGATGGAGGAACTTTGCCGGGAATTGAGCCGGAGAGGTCTGGATATCCCGCTCTTCATAGGCGGCGCCACCACATCGGCTCTTCACACGGCGGTCAAGCTGGCTCCGCTTTATGACCACGTATTCTATTCGCAGGATGCCTCGTCCGCTGCCGTCATGGCCAAGAAATGCCTGATGGACAGGGAGAAGTTCGAGGCTGAGGAGCACGAGGCCCAGGCAAGGCTGAGGAAACTGTACGAGAACGGCCGGAAGAACGCCGCCCAGTCTGCCGGAGAGGCCGCCAGTTTCAGTGCGGATTCTTTCCTGAAGGCTGACAGGCAATGTCTTGCGGATATCCCTTGCCGGGAGCTCAGCATCGACGAGGTGATGCCTTATTTCGACTGGAGGATGTTCCTCGCCGTCTGGGGAATCAGATACGGCACTGACATCGGGGACAATCCGGAGGCAATGAAGATTATCGACGAGGGCAAGGCTGTCATCGAAGA
>SFPH01000233.1 GCA_004552115.1 Bacteroidales bacterium | reverse complement strand
GACGGAGAATTATACCGCCGGAGATTATGAAATCGAAGCTGTTCCCCTGATAGAAAGCCTTTTCAGCGAAGGACACGAAGTGCTTGTAATGTCCGGAGGTTCAGGATTTTACGTAAATGCCATCTGCAATGGCCTGGATGCTCTCCCGGATGCCGACCCGGTCAGGAGGGCGGAGCTCACGGCAAGGCTCGCGGAAGAGGGCGTGGAGTCACTGGCAGAGGAACTGAAGCGTCTCGACCCGGTGAGCTGGGCCTCCATAGACATCCGGAACGGTCACCGCGTGGTCCGGGCCCTGGAGGTATTTCTCCAGACCGGAAAGCCGTTCGTTTCCTTCAGGCTCACTGAACCAAAGCCCCGTTCTTTTGACATTGAGAAGATCTGCCTGACAAGGCCCAGGGAAGAGCTCTACGACCGCATCGACCGGAGGGTACTGAAAATGATGGACGACGGTCTGGTGGACGAGGTTCGATCGCTGAGCGGATTCCGGGACCTCCCCGCCCTCCGCACTGTGGGCTACAGGGAAATCTTCGACTGCCTGGACGGCAACATTCCACTTGACGAGGCCATCCGGCTTATCCAGAGAAACACCAGGCATTATGCCAAGAAGCAGATTACCTGGTGGAAAAGGGACCCGGCGGTCAAGTGGGTGGAGTTATGAATTTCTATATCGAAAGCACTCCCAGCACGTCAATAAGTTCCTTGTCGATAGGCTTGTCCTTCTTGATTGCCCTGTCGATCGGAACATAGACAATCTGGTCATTGTGGATACCCACCATCACATTGCGCTGTCCCTCCTTGAGCGCCTCGATGCTGGCGTGGCCGAGACGGCTGGCAAGAATCCTGTCGCAGGCGGTAGGGGTACCTCCCCTCTGGAGATGGCCGAGGATGGTCACCCTCACGTCATACTGCGGATATTCCTTGCGGACGCGGTCAGCGTAATACATCGCGCCGCCGTCCTTCTTGCTCTCGGAAACAATCACGATACTGCTGTTCTTGCTCCACATCCGTCTGGTCCTCAGGGATGATGGCAGCCTCGGCACCGGCAGCGATGGCACTGTTCTGTGCCAGGAAGCCGGCATCCCTGCCCATTACCTCGACAAAGAAGATGCGGTCGTGGGAAGTGGCCGTGTCGCGGATCTTGTCCACGCAGTCAACTATGGTATTGAGGGCGGTGTCATATCCGATAGTGGAGTCAGTGCCGTAGAGATCATTGTCAATGGTGCCCGGAAGGCCGATGACAGGATAGTCATATTCCCGGGCGAGTTTCTGCGCTCCTGTGAGAGAGCCGTTACCTCCTATGACAATCAATGCATCAATACCGAACTTGACGAGATTGTCGTAGGCCTTCTGCATTCCCTCCGGAGTCATAAACTCCATGCTCCTCGCTGTCTTGAGGATTGTGCCACCCCTCTGGATGGTATTGCTTACGCTCTCGGAGGTGAACTCCTTGATTTCACCGTTGATGAGTCCCTCATATCCGCGATAGATGCCCATCACTTTCATTCCGTTATAGATGGCCGTCCTGGTGATGGCCCTGATGCATGCATTCATTCCCGGTGCGTCGCCTCCCGATGTGAGGACACCGACCGTCTTGATTTGTTTTCCCATATCAAATTTTGTTTTCCTCTGTCAATTTTTATATTCTTGACCGAATGATTATTTTTGCAAAGATAAAAAAATTGGAAATTCCTTTTGCAATCGTGGAGAACAATATAAATGAAAATAGGAAATATTGACCTTGGAGACAGGCCGGTTCTTCTCGCTCCGATGGAGGATGTGACCGATGCCTCTTTCAGGATAGTCTGCAAAAAATACGGCGCAGACATGGTCTATACGGAGTTCATTCCTTCCGACGGCCTCATCCGGGATGCCGATCCGGATTCGATGGTGGAGGCTGCCAGGATGGCGGAATCCGCCGCTGAAATAGCCGGGGGCCACGGCTGCGATCTGATTGACATCAACTTCGGCTGTCCGGTGAGCAAGATTGCAGGACGCGGAGCCGGCTCGGGGATGATGAGGGAGCCGGACAAGATGGTGATGATCACGAAAATGATAGTGGACGCCGTGAAGAAGCCGGTGACCGTAAAGACCCGTCTCGGCTGGGACGAGGACTCGAAAATCATAGTGGATCTGGCAGAAAGACTTCAGGATACCGGCATTCAGGCACTTACCATACACGGAAGGACCAGGTGCCAGATGTACAAGGGCGAGGCAGACTGGACTCTTATAGGTGAGGTAAAGAACAATCCGAGGATGCATATTCCAATCATCGGCAACGGGGACATCAATTCTCCGGAAAAGGCTCGGGAAGCATTTGACAGATACGGAGTTGACGGCATAATGATAGGCCGGGCATCGTTCGGGCATCCATGGATTTTCCGGGAGATAAGGCATTATCTCGACACGGGAGAGCTGCTTCCGCCTATGTCAGTGAGGGAGAGGGTGGACCTTGCAAAATGGCATCTCTCCCTGTCAACCGCGCTGAAGGGCCCCGTGATCGGCGTATTGGAGATGCGCCGCCATCTTTCCTGCTACTTCAAGGGCCTGCCCGACTTCAAGGAAACCCGGATGCGGCTTGTGACGGAGCCTTCGGCCGACGCCCTGGCCATGATTCTGGACGAGATCGCCGTAAGGTGGGGCGACTGCAGCCTCACCCAATCATCAAGTGTTTACGGACTTTAAAGATAATTCTGCCTAAAACAATTTCTCTATTGTGAGAAATATTGCTATCTTTGCGCACTATGCTTGACAAAGTACTTCTAGCACCATATTATTGGACCTTGAAATTGAGGCATGCGTTATATAACCGCGGCATCTTCAAGGTCCAAAAATGCGAAGTCCCGACCATCTGCATCGGCAACATCACTGCCGGAGGCACTGGAAAGACTCCGCATACGGAGATGATTGTCAGGACTTTGCTATCAAGCGCAGACTGGAGAGACAAGCACATCGCCGTTCTCTCCAGGGGACACAAGAGGACAAGCAGCGGGTTTCAGCAGGTTCTTGCGGACGACAGCGCCACTTTCGCCGGTGACGAGCCTCTGCAGATCAAGAACAAGTTCCCGGAAGTGACGGTGGCTGTTGACCGGACAAGGGTGGAAGGCTGCGATTTCCTCCTGCATCCCGAGAAGCTGGCCACATCAAAGGCCGCCAGGAAATGTGTCCACAAGGATATGAAGAGGGCTGAAATCGTTGTGCTTGACGACGCATTCCAGTACCGCTCGCTCGAGGCGTTCTTCAACATTGTGCTGGTGGACTACAACAGGCCCGTGAGCAAGGACCATCTGCTTCCGTTCGGAAGGCTCCGCGACTCATTGTCACCAAATGCCCGGTATTCATGGATGACTGGGAGAAGATTACCTGGGCCAAGTCATTGGGCATCATGAATTTCGACCCTGAATCATGTCAGGGAGTCGATCCCCTCGGCAAGAAGATGACAGTGCTTTTCACCACCATCGACTACTGCCCTCTCGAGCCGGTGTTCCCGGTAAATGACAAGCATTATCTATATTCGAAGAATCTCATCCTTGTATCCGGCATAGCATCGGACACTCCTCTCAAGAGATATCTGAGCGATTCCTACTGCATTGTCAAGCATTTCAAGTTCTCAGACCATCACAATTTCACCGGCCTGGACATAAAGCGTATCCGTCAGGCTACCCGCAGATGGTCCACGGCCGTCATAGGTACCACCGAGAAGGACAGCCAGCGTCTCCGCGGCTGCAGGAAAATCGACGACACTCTCAAGAACAGGATGTTCCAGATCCCGATACAGGTGGATTTCCTCTCCGACCACGAGAAGGATGTCTTCAACGAGACCCTTCTGGGTGCATTGAGAGAATTCGGAAAATAGTCCGCACACATCTTTAGTAATGTTGAATTTCATCTTTATCTCCCCGCAGTTTCCCCATACATACTGGGAATTCTGCAGCAGGCTCAAGAGCAACGGGGTCAACGTATTTGGAATCGCAGATGCGCCATACGAAACCCTGGACGCAAATCTCAAGGAAGCTCTTACAGAGTATTACCGGGTTGACGATATGGAAGATTATCAGCAGATGTTCAAGGCTGTAGCCTTCCTGTCGTACAAATACGGGAAAATCGACTGGATAGAGTCGAACAATGAATACTGGCTCGAACAGGATGCCAGGCTCAGGACCGACTTCAATGTCGTCACGGGAATAAAGACAGACCGCATTGCCTTCATCAAGGAAAAGTCCGAGATGAAGAGGATTTATATGGAGAACGGCATCCCGACCGCAAGACAGATAAAAATGAAGGCTGGGCTGTCTGAGATAATCGGGTTCTGCAGCCTATGCGGCTACCCCGTTATTGCAAAGCCTGATATAGGAGTGGGGGCCGGCGGCACTCATAAGATTCACAATGAGGAAGAACTGAAGGCGTTCTTTGACGCATATCAGGACGGAGATTATGTCATCGAGGAGTTCATAACCGGTGACATCTGTTCGTACGATGCCATAATAGACAGCGAGGGCAACCCTCTGTTCGAGTCGATGACCGTATGGCCGCCAAGCATCATGGACATTGTCAACAAGAAGCTGGACCTCTCCTATTACGTGGCCAAGGAGATGCCGGAGGCGCTCCGGGCCATCGGCCGCAAGACCGTGAAGGCATTCCGGGTGACGAACCGTTTTGTGCATCTGGAGTATTTCAGACTCGACAGGCCAAGGAAGAATCTCGGCGAGGCCGGAGATTTCGTAGCCCTGGAGGTAAATATGCGGCCTGCCGGCGGATATACTCCGGATATGATCAATTACGCCCACTCTACCGATGTCTACAGGATCTGGGCGGACATGGTGGCATTCGGCAGGTCCGACCTTGCGGCAGCACCTGGCGAGCGGGATGAATACTACTGCGTATTTGCCTCAAGGAGAGATATTTACAGGTACGTACACAGCCATGGGGAAATACTCGGAAAGTATGGCGAGGCAATGGTGATGTGCGAAAGGATGCCGGACATACTGTCCGGGGCAATGGGCAACCAGATGTACACTGTGAGGCTGAAGACCGAGGAGGAGAAAGACGAATTCATCCGCTTCGTCCACGAAAAAATACAGTAGAACGGCTCCGCTATGCTGACGAATTATGTAAAGCGATACAGCCCGGCACTTGGCCGGGACATGGAATACAAGACCTATGGGGACAAAGGCAAGGCCGTCCTGGTGTTTCCTTCGCAGAACGGAAGGTTTTTCGACTACGAGAACATGGGCATGGTGGACAGCATCGCCGATTACATCGAGTCCGGTAAAATACGTCTGATCTGCGTGGACAGCATCGACGGTGAGACCTGGAGCAATGCAGGCGGAGATCCGAGATGGAGAATTGAACAGCATGAGAGGTGGTTCCATCACGTCATTGACGAGGTAATTCCCGAACAGCGCAGGGACGGCGAGACATTCATGACCACAGGCTGTTCGATGGGCGGATACCACGCCGGCAACTTCTTCTTCCGCCGGCCTGACATATTCGACACACTCATCTCCCTGAGCGGTCTGTATCACGCCAGCTTTTTCTTCGGCGACTACTGCGACGAGCTGGTGTACAACAACTCCCCTCTCGACTTCCTCACCTGGATGCCTGACGACCATTACTACCTGGACATTTACCGCAGACGAAGAATAATCTGCTGCGTGGGCCAGGGCGACTGGGAAGCTGACCTTCTTGACTCGACCCGCCGCCTCGACGCCGTCCTGTCCCGGAAGAACGTGCCGCATTGGACCGACTACTGGGGCTGGGATGTCTCACACGACTGGCCATGGTGGAGAAAGCAGATTGCCTATTTTCTGGG
>SFPH01000232.1 GCA_004552115.1 Bacteroidales bacterium | reverse complement strand
CGCAAGCAGGATGCGGGCAATCGGGTGGAACAGGCGGCGCAATGCCGTAATACGGCGCACACCTTCACAAAGCAGAAAAATCACCCAAAGCAAAATGCCTTCTCGAAAGGAGCGATGCAGGACTTCAAAGCAGCCTCGAATTCCTTCACGAGTTCCATATACTTGGCATCGTCGAGTTCTTCCTGAGCCTTGGTCTGAAGCTCGATGGCGAGATTGTAATACATTGTACCCTCGCCAATGAAACCGAACTCATACTCCGGATTGATCTCTGCGCACTTCTCATAAGCGGCCACGGCCTTCTCCCTGTCGCCGAGCTGGGCGCGGATATTGCCCTCCACATAATAAAGGGAAGCATTGTTAGGCTCATTCTCCTTGGCCTTGTCGAGAAGTTCGAAAAGCCTGTCAGTGCTCTCGTTGCTCTTGAGATAGTAGTTGATCAGACCGATGAGGATGCTCTGGCTCTGAGGGAACTTCTGGAAGCCCTCCTCAAGATATGTCTTGGTATTGAGGGTATCGACCTCTGCGAGCTTGGCGAATACCTCGCCACCCTCGTAATAGTAGCCGGCATCGTAGCATTTCCTGAACAATGTCTTTGCCCTGTCGTTATCCTTTGCTGCCCAGGCAGTGAAACCGGCATTGTAAACAGCACTTGTATCAAGCTTTGAAACAGGCTTTTCAGCTACTGCATCAGCTGCAAGTTCAAAGAAACGGCTGGCCTCGGCAAGCTTGCCGAAACTGTATGCATTGTATGCATCGTTGGTGTATTTCTGGCCGATGGACTCGATAGCCTCCCTGATGTCCTTGGTCTTGGCACCCTTCACGTCGACCTCGTATGCCTTCCTGTAGGCCCCGAGAGCCTTTGCGAGTGCATCCGGAACAACCTGGTTCGTAACCTCGATGATGGCGAGCTGGTTGTTGGCGTTGAAGTAGAGGTTCTTGTCTGCATAGACCTCCTTTGTCATAGGCTGACCCTGGATGGTAACCTGCTCGGAGGACTTTGGCTTCTCATTGCCCATGACCAATGCGAGTTCCTGCTTGCCGGCACCAATCCAAAGGTTCCCTGCAGGAGCATCGTAAGCTTTGATATATGACTGGCCGAGAGAAAGCCAGGTAGCCACCTTGGCGGCTTTCTTGGCGTCCTTGGAAGCGGCCTCGGCGGAATCCACCGCCTTCTTGACGTCAGCCGGCTTGACCTGGGCATAGGTAAGATTGACTGAGGCAAGCAATGCCAATGCGATAAAAATACGTTTCATAACAATAGGTATTAGTTAATTATTATCTTCAACATTGCCGGAATCCGAGGTTCCGGAAACCTCTGCAGAAGCCTCTCCTTCCGGAAGAGCTTCCTCCTCTCCCCTGGCGACAACGGAAACGGATGCGATGGAGTCGTTGTCCTTGATATTGATCAGCTTGACTCCCTGGGTGTTCCTTCCGGCCTGCTTGATGTCGGAAACAGCCATCCTGATGATGAGACCGGACTTGGTGATGATCAGGAGATCATTGTCCTCGGTCACATTCTTCATCGCCACGAGCACGCCGGTCTTGTCAGTAATGTTCATTGTCCTGACACCCTTGCTGCCTCGGCTGGTCTTGCGGTATTCCTCGAAGTCAGTCCTCTTTCCGAGACCCTTCTCGCCGATGACGAGCAGAGTGTGGAGAGAAGCATCCTCATTCTCAGGCTCATAGCATACCATTCCTATCGCCTCGTCCCCTTCATCAAGATTGATGCCACGCACTCCGGTAGCCGTTCTGCCGAGAGGTCTTGCATCCACCTCGTCGAAGCGTACGCAGCGTCCGCCGCGGCTTGCGATGAGTACCTGGGACTTGCCGTCGGTGAGAATGGCGTCGAGGAGCTCGTCGCCCTCCCTCACATTGACTGCATTCACACCCTTGAGACGCGGCCTTGAGTAGGCCTCGAGGGATGTTTTCTTGATGATGCCCTGCTTCGTGGCAAGAATGATATAATGAGAGTTCACATACTCCTCGTCATTGAGCTTAGGCACATTTATGATAGCCTTGATCTTGTCGTCCGGAATGCTGAGCACATTCTGGATGGCACGGCCCTTGGATGAGCGAGGGCACTCCGGAACCTGGTAAACCTTCAGCCAGAAGCATCTTCCGCTCTCGGTGAAGAAGAGCATGGTGCTGTGCATGTTGGCCACGTAGAGATGTTCGATGAAGTCCTCATCCCTCGTGGCGCTTCCCTTCATGCCCACACCGCCGCGGTTCTGCGTGCGGTACTCGGCGAGAGGTGTGCGCTTGATATAGCCGAAATGGGAAATGGTGATTACTTGATGATCTCCATCTGCTTTTCGGTGCTGGCGAGCACATCCTCGCAGTATGCGATGAACTTGGCGAGCTCGTCGTACTCGGCCTGGAGTTTCTCCCTTTCGAGTCCAGTCAGCTGCCTGATCTTCATCTCGACGATGGCGGTGGCCTGCAGGTCGGAGAAGCCGAACTCCTCGATGAGACGTCCCTTGGCCTCGTCCACGCTCCTGGAAGAGCGGACAATCTCTATTATCCTGTCTATCACGTCAATCGCCTTGATGAGGCCTTCGAGGATATGAGCCCTCTTCCTGGCCTTCTCAAGCTCGAATCTCGTCCTGCGGACAATGACATCGTGACGGAAATCCACGAAAACCCTGATGATGTCCTTCAGGCTCATGGTCCGCGGACGTCCCCCTACCAGGGCCACATTGTTGATGGCGAAGCTTGACTGGAGCGGGGTGTATTTGTAGAGGGTATTGAGAACCACATTGGAGTTCGAGCCCTGCTTCACCCTGAATATCACCCTGACACCCTCGCGGGAAGTCTCGTCATTCATATAGGTGATGCCCTCGATCTTCTTCTCATCGACCATCTGGCCGATCTTCTCGAGCATCTCCTTCTTGTTCACCCTCCGACACCACAATGGTCTCGCGGCCGTTAGGCTCCACCTCTATGTCGGCCTTCGCCCTGATGACGACCCTTCCGCGGCCTGTCTCATATGCGTCCTTAATGCCCTGGATGCCCTGGATGATGCCTCCGGTCGGAAAATCAGGACCCTTGACATACTGCATCAGACCTTCGGTGTCAATATCCGGATTGTCGATGTAGGCGCAGATCGCATCGCAGCACTCCCCGAGATTGTGAGGAGCCATGTTCGTCGCCATTCCGACGGCGATACCGGCTGATCCGTTCAGGAGGAGAAGCGGAAGCTTGGTCGGCACAACCACCGGCTCCTCGAGGGAGTCGTCGAAGTTAGGCTGGAAATCGACCGTATCCTTGTCCATGTCGCCGAGAACGTCGGCAGCAATCTTTTCAAGCTTGGCCTCGGTATATCGCATGGCAGCGACAGGGTCG
>SFPH01000231.1 GCA_004552115.1 Bacteroidales bacterium | reverse complement strand
TTGACCCTGACAATGTCTTCGTCCTGGGCTCAAGCCAGGGCGGGCTCGTTACGGCATTGACCGCGGAAAAACATTCTGCCGACATCAAGGGAATGATTCTTTTCTACCCGGCCTTCAATATGCCCGAACTGATTTCCAAGTTCACCTCATCATCGGGGACAGGCAGTTTCCCCGGATGGCAGGGCGGCACAGGAAGCGGATTCGGAAATATGGGAATGAGCGACGCCTTCGTCAATTCAATCAAGGACTACGACGTCTATGCCAATATTGGCACATACCAGAATGACATCATCATTCTACACGGGACCAACGACTTTCTCGTGGACATAAAGTATTCCGAGAAGGCTGTGGAAAAGTATCCGTCGGCTGTCCTGTATCCGATTCAGGGTGGCAGCCACGGTTTCAACAACGAGAATCTCAACGGAATGGCATCAATGGTCGGCGGCGAGAAAGACGATGTCGTGATGCCCTATGTCTTCGACTATCTCGCAGAGTGCACCGGACAGCCAGATTGACTTTCCGCATACGGCAATGCCTAGGCCCGGCACCCGGATGCCCGGGCAGGTACTCGCACAGTTCATCTACATCCATCCAGGGCGAGAAGCCGCCGTAGGTGGTGTGATTCTCTGTCAGGGTACGCAGTTCCCGGACTTCTTGGAGCAGTGTGGCAACCGCCTGGAGCAAGTTGTCGAATGTAATGGTCTTTTCTGTTTTGTCCATTGCTTACAAGGATTAAGTGAAACAATGGCTTCTCATTTTGTGGCCACAGAAAAAGAAACCAGACTTCCGTTGTGGAAATCTGGTCGCAAGGTAGGCATTATAAAATGGGCAGACTTGGAGTCCAATTGGAGTCCAGTTTCTTTTTTTTTATTTGCAGTTCAGAAAATAATCACTATATTTGAAGAAAAGGGAGGCAAATCCGAAATCTGCGTAGTTCAGTCTATTAGCGTCGGTGAGTCGTCCTTTTTTCTTTTATACATAGTGCTGGCTGCCAGTTCGTGACGCCCCAGGCGAATCTCTTCCACATAAAATGTAATCCCATCATCCATAGTCTTAGTATAGATGATGACATCTTGTCCACGCTTGTTCTTCTCCGTTGTCAGTGCTTCATAAGAGGCAACAATTTCCGGAATCCGCATCAAATCATCATCCGTGATGGGAATCTGGCCACGCAAGACTTCTTTGGGACTTCCATGACTCTTGACAGCGTGACGGACGGCACTGTTATCCAGTGTGTGCCGGTAGGTTTCGTCAATGGTGATACCCATATCCTGTAGGTCGTTTACAAGCGATTCTGTAGCAGTAAATAACACGCTTCAGAAGGGTGTCCTTAGTGATGAGGGCCTCGGCTATGAAATCCTTCAACTCGACCTCGCAGTATGTGAATAAGGCTGGCATAGAGCTTCTTATAATAAGATTGAAAATTTACTGAAATATCTTCAATGGACTGCGTTCTCTTCGATTTTTTCAGAGTCGTTTTCCTCCTCCATCTTTTCCACTCCCACAAACTCCAGATCCAAGTCGTGAATCAGCGCCCGAATCTCCTCGTGTACCTCCGGGGAGAAGTACTGCGCCACGGCGGCGAAGGTGGCATCGGCCCGGGGATTGGGCGTGCGGTGCCAGCGGATGAGCCAGTCGGCAATGTCGATGTGGTCGGCCCGGTCCTGCTCGGTGCCGTGCTTCTGGAGGAGGTCGGCCACTTTGATGCCCAGCTCCGGGAATTCGGCGGCCTTCTCGCTTTCCCCCAATGCAACCGGCTTCTCAGGGAAGAGCGGCAGCAGGTATTTGCCGAGGAGGCCTTCGAGGATGATGGGGTCGAAGAGGGTGGCGAGGAAGCGGGTGAAGTCCGAAGGACGGTCGGGCCTTAGGGTCTTGGCTACGATGTACTCGGGGAGCGTGTCCACCCTGTCCACCGGGTGGACAGTGTGGACGCTGGTGGACGGATTTGTTGCTCTCGTAAAAGTAGACACGGAGGTTTTCCCGCACCAACCTCATTAAAAAACTGCCAATCTTGGCATTTTTTTAATGTAAAAATGGTTTTTACCAACCGTTTTTGTCAATTATATCCAATTATATCCAATTATATCGGGGTTTCGACCTTCATCATAACAAAAAAGCGACCGGATAATTCCGATCGCTTCTTCAGTGGGAGCAGAGGGAGTCGAACCCCCGACCCTCTGCTTGTAAGGCAGACGCTCTGAACCAACTGAGCTATGCTCCCAAGCTTGCTCCTGAACCAGGACTTGAACCTGGGACCCTCTGATTAACAGTCAGATGCTCTAACCAACTGAGCTATTCAGGAATTTACCCGTGTTTTGTTTCGGGATTGCAAAGGTACAACAAAAAGTTTTGTTTGCAAATTTTTTTCGCATTTTTTTGCTAACTTTGTGAAGATGGTTTGACGGGATTTATGCCGACTCGGCTCTATTCGGGATTTATGCCGACTCGGCTCTATTCCTTCAGCATATTATTGAAATTCAACCTGTTGCATTATCTCGTTATGGATATCGATCTTCTTGCTAAAATGATAAGGGATGTTGTTCTTGAGAAGGACGAAGTGGCATTGCCCGGTCTGGGCGTGTTCGTGGCAGAGTTTGTGCCGGCGTCTTTCTCGGATAAGGGCTTCACTATCAACCCTCCATACAAACGCCTTACATTCAGGCAGGAGGTCAATGCCGGGGATGATACTCTTATCCGGATGTATGCGGAGGCCAACAATATCGGTGAAGATGCGGCAGCCCGCATTGTCAATGATTTTCTTTCCGGGCTCAAGGACATTCTGATGGTCAGGAAAGCGGTTGTTTTTCCCGAACTCGGAAAGCTCAGGGCTACGAGGGAGAACAACTTCTTCTTCATTGCCGATGAAAATCTTGACATTTATCCGGAGGGATTCGGGCTTGAGCCGGTGTCTCTCAAGACTCATCAGGAGGCTGTTTCAGAGGTGGCTGAGACAATTGCCGGTTTGAGAGAACTGATATTGCTTCGGAGTCTGAAACACCTCCTGCGTCAGAAACAGTCCTTGAGGCGGATAGCGCTCCAGAATCTGAAAATGCAGCTGAGCCGGAGGCTGAACCCGTCGTGGGGGCTGCCGCCGCATCGGGTATTGCGTTGCAGACCGAGAGTGAAGATGAACCGATGGAAGTGACGGAGGACGGAGTGTCCGGGGATGATGCTGAAGGGGAATCTGTCGTAGAGACCGGATCGGAATCCGCAGAGAAAGCTGCAGAGCAAGCCGCAGATGGCTGCGCCGAAGGCGATGCGGAACAATCCGGGGCAAATGCGGAAGAAGCCATGGAAATCGCGGAAGACACCGTGGACGAGAATGCTGAAGAATCTGCGGCAGAGATTGAACCGGAACCTGCGGAGGAAATAGCGGCAGCCGAAGAGGAATCAGCTGAAGAACCTGCAGAGGAATCAGCTGAAGAACCTGTTGAGGAACCCGCCGCGGAAGCCGCAGCGGCGACATCCGGACCGGAGAAGGATAACGATTTCGGGATTATTCCGCCGCTTGATATACAGATTGAGGAAACGGATTCAGATGCGGAGGCTGCGCCTCTTGCAGATGCAGACCTCGACGTGCAATCCGGCCGGGACAGTGAGACTGTTGGTCATGAGGTGCTGTCGGAAATCCTTGTGATTGAGGATAACAGCAAGGCAATTGAGGATAATGCCGGGGAAATCGAAGATAAGGATAATGCCAATGAGCCGTCCCGCAGTTCGCGATTCTGGAAGACCTTCAGAATCATTGCCGTGACATTGGCCGTTCTTGCGATTCTGGCCCTCGCCGCCTTCATCATTCTCTCGAGGGTTGCGCCGGACTTCATTGACAGGATTCTCTATTCCCCTGAGGAACTTGACATTGTCAGGCAGATGACTTCCGTCAGGTGATGCTCCGGCAATCCCTGATGACTGCTGCGAATCCTGCGCAAGTCCGAACTTACTGTCCCAGGGAGCAGAACAGTGTCACGAGAAACGGTACGGTGAAGTCCACTGCAAATCCGTGAAAAATTGAAATCAGAACGAATTTGTCCCCACAGCAGCTGGAAATGATGGGGAGGGTGGTGTCGGCCGTCGTTGCACCGCCGGAAGATATCGGAGCCAACGGGCCTGCAATGCGGGCCAGAAATGGTGCGCATAACAAGGTGAACACCTCTCTTATAATATTGGAAATCAATGCAATACTTCCAAGATGAGGTCCGCGGCTGCTGGAAATCAGCACGCTGGACAGGGAATAGTAGCCGAAGCCTGAGCCTATGGCCAGGACATCAGCGATACTGTGGCCGAGGAAGAGATTGACAATGATGCAGCCTGCGTAGGTTCCCAGAATTGTCGCAATGGGGAGCAGGGCAATGCGCGGATTCATTGACCTGATGGATGAGACCAGTTCCGGATTGCCTCCGACACTCATCCCGACCATTGCCATCAGGATGCAGAGCGACCAGAAACTCAGCTTGTGGACAATGCTCTGGCCGGCGGGCAGTCCGGCGAGGCCCAGGATTATGCCGAGCGTGAAAAATCCGAGAATGACCAGGCTGCCTCCCATGCCGCTCCA
>SFPH01000020.1 GCA_004552115.1 Bacteroidales bacterium | reverse complement strand
ATGCCGTTCGCATACCTTACCGGGAATGCGGCTGAAGGAGTGTTCCAGATCGCCTTCATGATGTTGTTCCTGCCGTATGCAGTGCCGCGGAGTTCCTGAAGATTTGCGGCAATGTGGGCGCGGAGGAATGTCGTGGGAGTAATGTCGAGGTCAAGGTTGGTCCTCACGCTCAGCCTCGTGTCGGTAGGCTTGGTGCTGTAGCGGTCATCAGTCGTGGTCTCCTTCAGCATTGACTTGTCACGGTAATAGTCGATTACCGTGTAGTAGCGGAACTTGCTGCTTCCGCCGTCGAATGTGAGCTGGAGCCTGTTGGTGTAGCCGAAATCATTCATGGTCTCCTTCCACCAGTCCACATCCGGATAATCGTAAGGAAGGTTGCCGTTCTTGAAGGCATCGAGTTGCCACATTCACGCAGTTGGCGTATGCGAAAGCGTCAGCGATCTCCGGAGCACGGAACTGGGTATTGAGCCCGAACTGGTATTTCGCAGTCACATTGAGACGGCTCTCAGAGCCTCTTTTCGTGGTAACATAGAGGATGCCGTTCGCTCCCTTCATTCCATAGAGGGCGGCCGAGGCGGCATCTGTGAGCAGGGTTACCGACTCGATTTCCTCGGCAGTCAGGTCGGAGAGTTCCCTCGGGAAGCCGTCCACCAGCACGAGCGGAGTCTTGCCGTGGACAGAGAAGGTGCAGACATTGTCAGCGGAGGATCCGACCCCCTGTCTGACATTCAGTCCGGCAATCTTGCCGTAAAGAGCCTTGGCGACATCGATGTGGGCGGCATTGTCAAATGCCGCGGCACCCACTCCTGTCGCTGAATAGCTGCTGACCGGAAGGGCAGTCTCAATGTCGTAGCCGACAATGAGGGTATCCGTCTGCACGAGCGGCGATGTCTGGGCGAAGGCCGGGACAATGCAGCAGGACAGCAGCAATGCGGTTATATTCTTGATCATATGATTCATATCAAGTCAGTTTTAAATTTTACCAGCCCGGATTCTGGGTCATTCCATAATCCTTGTTGATTTCGTTCTGCGGAATAGGTGCAAGATACCACCTGGTATCCCAGTTGGACTGCCAGTAGCGTCCGGAGAGGGTGATTTTCTCGAAGGTGAATTCCGTAGGATTGTTGAGGTCATTACCCTTGCTGCGGAGTCCGTAGAGAGTCTTTGTAAAGTCATTCTGTCTGTCGTGTCTGACGAGGTCGAACCATCTCACCTCCTCGAAACCGAGTTCCAGGGCTTTCTCACGGAGAACCGCCTCGCGGAATGCATCCTTTCCGAGACCTGCAGGCAATGGTCCAAGGCCTACTCGGGCACGGACATCATTCACCATCCTGTAGGCGGTGTCATCCGGACGTCCGTCAGTCTCATTGATGACCTCGGCATAGTCGAGCATGATCTCGGCAAGCCTGAGATATGGCCACTGCACAGGACGGTTGTTCCTGTCCTTGGCCTCCTGGAGAACGAACTTCATCACGAGGAAGCCTGAGCCGTCCTTGAATGAAGGGTGGTTGGAATATACCGGAGCCGCAGTTCCGTCGCAGTATATGTCGCCCGGACAGGCAACATTCTCGTAAAGGCGGGGATCCCTGGTAGGCACCATATTGCTTCCATCATAATTGAAGAACGGCTGCCTGGAAGGATGCTTCCAGTCGAAATCTGCCGGGAAGTCAGTGCCGTCCTCCCAAGGGAACATGTCCACGTAATTCAATGTCGGACCGCTGTAATACCTCTGGTCAATGAATGAGGAATGGGTCGAGGCCTGGTAGCCGTGACGGCAGGAAATGAGGATTTCGGAGCCTCCCCTGTCATAATATGCCTTCCTGTAGGCCAGTCTCCTCGCCTCGTGAGTGGCTTCCTCCGGCTGGATGAGGGAATACTCACCCCTGGATGCCACCTCGTCGAAGAAGGCCTTGGCGGCATTCCTGGCAGCTGTCCAGCGTTCTGCGCTGTAGTTTCCATAGCAGGTGTATTCATCTGCCTGAGGATGCCAGAGCCTGTCTGAATTGAAAGCCGGGCTGGCCGCCCACTGGAGGACCTTGAACTTGAGGGCCATTGCACCCGCCCTGGTCATTCTTCCGTCCTGGATTTCGTCCTCCTTCCATACAAGGGCCGGAATTGCCTCATCGAGGAGGGCAACGATATTCTCCACAGTCTGTGCGAAAGATATGCGCGGGAATCTCATGGTCTCATTCACATCGACAGCATGGTCAAGCCAGGTAACACCGCCGACATACCGCAGCATTTCGAAATAGGAAAGGGCTATGATGACCTTGGCCTCGGCTATGCGGCGCTGCTTTTCAGCATTGTCATAACCCGGAACCCTGTCGGCATTCTCAATGAACAGCCAGGCATAGCGGATGGCCGTCCAGTCAGTTTCCGAACCGAAGCAATAGGCGGCGCTGCCATTGATGCTGTTTGCGCTGAGAGCGCCATTGTAATAATATTTCATCGGACCGTCACTGATATTGTCACGGAAACTCTGCGACAGGTCAGTGAGGGACTCAAGGATATTGACTCCCAGCTTGTTGTTTATGGAAGTCGGAATACCGTACGGAAGGGCGAGATATGCCCTGTTGAGGACTTTCTCGGCCTCAGTCGGAGATGAGAACATCTGCTCCGTTGTCGCTCCGGAGCTTTCCGGCTGGTCACCGAGGAAGCTGTCCCCGAATTTGATTTCCGAACAGGACACAATGGCCGCAAAAGAGAGGGCCGCAAGAATAATATGTGCAAGTCTTTTCATACCTGTTCAAATTAGAAATTGAAATTGAGCCCGAGGCTGTAGATTTTCACGAGAGGATAGTCTCCGAACCTGTTGGTGACACCCTCCGGGTCAATGTATTTGAGCGGAGAGAATGTCAGAAGGTTGTACCCCGTCAAGGTAATCCCGAGAGAGGATATTCCAGCCTTCTTCAATGCAGGAGAATTGGAAATCGTATATCCGAGAGTCACGTTCTTGAGACGGAAATACGAAGAGTTCTTCAGCCAGAGTGTAGATGGCTCCGAGTTCCAGCTCTCTGACTCCTCCGATGGACGCGGATAAATCGCATTTTCCTGATTTTCAGGTGTCCAGCAACCATCATAGAAATAAGTCAGCAGACCACGCTTTCCGGCATTGGTGAAAGGTATCCTGTATTCTATGTCATACATCTTGTCCACGTGCGTGGCACCTGTCCACTGCATGCTGAAGCTAAGACCCTTCCAGTTGAATCCGGCATTGAGTCCGAACATATATTCAGGGCGGGCGCCATAGCCGGTGACGCATTTGTCATTGCCGTCCACGATATTGTCTCCGTTAAGGTCAGCATACATTGCATCACCCGGATACACCTTCTGGTATGGCTGCGGGAGCTCGGGATTGAGGGTCAGAGAGCCGTCCGGATTAGTGATGAAATCGCTGTACTGATACAGGCGGATGTATTTGTAGAGACCGGTCTGACGGCCGGTTGAGCCGCCGGTCTCATTCATGTAGTCATACTGCTTGCGGACCTCATCCATGTAGATGATCTTGTTCCGGGCAAATGAAGTATTGGTATTGATGAAGTAGTTGAAGTCACTGCCCACCTTGTCATTCCAGGATATGGAAATCTCGTATCCCTTGTTGTCCACCTTGCCGATGTTGAGGTTTGGCGATGATGTGGCAATGATGGCAGGTGTCGATTTCGGTGCGATAAGGATACCCTTGCGTTTCTCATAGAAGACATCGGCCACGACTGAAAGCCTACTCCTGAACATCTTCAGGTCAACACCGACATTCATCTTGTCTGCAGTCTCCCAGGTGACGGCAGGATTGCCGAGCTTGGAGATGGCGAAGGCCTCGGAAGCATTCGGGTTGGACACTCCGAAGCTGTATACTCCAGCGCTTGACCATACCGAAGGCATGTACATGAACCTGGAACTGATACCGGTATCACTGCCGACGCGTCCGTAGGATGCCCTGAGCTTGAGATAAGTGATGGCTTTCTGCCTCTGCATGAACTCCTCTCCAGAGATTACCCAGCCGGCGGACACCGACGGGAAGAGGCCGAACCTGGTCTTGCCCGGGGCGAAGTTCTCCGAACCGTTGTAACCCATGTTCACATCCAGGAGATACTTGGTCTTGTACGCATACGTGACACGGCCCACGAGCCCGATGTAACTCCTCGGGATATAGGTATAAGTAGCGGGATAATACTTCCTTGACTGGTTGTAGAGCAGGAGGGCGCCTACCTTGTGGTCCCCGAATGAGCGGTCATAATTGACCCTTGCCTCCAGATACCAGTTCTGTCCCCTTCCGTAAGACTCCTTGTAGGCAAGAGGTGTGTCTGTTCCTGTCGGAAGGAAGATATGAGTCTTGTCGAAATCCGGGTCGGTTTCAGGCATAAGACCTTTGGAATCGAAATAGGACTTGTAATATACCGTCTGAGACTCCACTCCGCCGCCGGTACGGGTCTTGTTGACGAGGAAGTTGTTGTCGTACGCGCCCTTGATTCCTATGCTGAGGCCCTCGGTAAGCATATCGAGGCTCTGGGTTATGTCAATGTCAAGATTGAGCTTGGTGTCGTAGGCCTGCTCATATCCATAGCCGTAGAACACGAACATACCGTCGCGGAGCACTTCTCCGAGCGGCACGAGGTCCTTCGGGACAATGGTCCTGACCCCGTCAATGAAGCCCGGACCGGAGAAAGGATGGGTCCAGATCTGGGCGATAACCCAAGGATTCTGGTCCTGGCTGGTTCCGGAAACCACATTGAGAGGCTCCCGCCTGTTGCCCACATTGCCTCCGATACCGAGTTTCATCTTGGTCGTGCCGGTGAGCTTCACATCCACATTCGCACGGTAATTGAACCTGTTGTAGCTGTAGTTGTTGTCGTATTTCTGGTTCGGGAACTGCTTCAGAAGACCATTCTGGAAGAGGTAGCCGAGGGAGACGAAATACTTCACCTTGTCATTTCCGCCAGAGATGTTGACATTGTCCTTGGTCTGGAAGAACACATCATTGAAGATGTAATCCGACCAGTCCATGCTCGGATACATTATCGGGTCAGAGCCGGTCCTGTAGGCCTCGACCTGTTCCCTGGTGAAATACATCTTGGGGTCGGTCACGCCATCGAGCTGCTTCTTGATGTTCCAGAAGCGTGCATATTCGTACGAGCCGGTCTGCTCCACGAGAGAAATAGGCTGCTGGATACCGCCGGAAGCGCTGAATGAAATATGGGGCTTTCCTTCAGAGCCGCGCCTCGTAGTCACGAGGATGACACCATTGGCTCCCCTGACACCGAACACAGCCGTACTGGAGGCATCCTTGAGCACGGAAATGCTCTCGATTTCATTCGGGTCGATCTGGGTGAAGTCCCTCTCCACACCGTCCACCAGGACAAGCGGGGAAGCCAGGCTGTTGTCAAGGGAGCCGCAACCTCTGATGTAGATGGCCGCAGCATCCTTTCCAGGCTGGCCGCTGGACTGCACAGATGCCACACCCGGGATATTTCCGGCGAGCATATTGGTAACACTGCTGACCGGAGACTTGATGAGGTCCTCAGTCTGAACGCTTGACAGCGCACCTGTAATGGTTGCCTTGCTCTTGGTACCGTAGGCAATCACCACGGTCTCCTCAAGGCTTTCACTGTCGTCTTCAAGAATCACATTGAGCACAGCAAGGCCTTTCACCTGCACCTCCTTGTCCTTGAAACCTATGGAAGAGAACACCAATGCGGCATTCGCATCAACCACGATTTCGAAGTTTCCGTCGATATCGGTGAAAGTACCCGTTGACGTGCCCTTGACCTGGACATTGGCCACGGGCACCGGTTCCGAGAATTTGTCTGTCACCGTTCCCTTCACGGTAATTCTCTGCGCATGAAGGAACTGGAATGAAAGACAAAAAGCCAGAACTGTCAGAATGACTTTCAGATTTTTCATAAACATTATATTTGGTTGATCGGTTATTTCCCCAGCGAAGCCTCGCCCACGACCCTGAGGAGGGACTCATCATCCTCCACGGAGTCCTGGAAAAGCTGCCACATCATCACGCCGCCAATGCCTTTTTCCTTGGCATACAGGCATTTGCGGCGGATTGTCTGATGACCGTTGTACCAGGTATTCCCGGACTGGTCACGGTCCTTCGCCTGCGCATCCCTGTCCCGCCAATACTCCATAATATTGCGGAAAGTGATGCCTCCGGCATTGTCGGTACCCGGAAGATTGTCCCAGGTATGGCCGTAGAAAGGCATTCCCCCGGTAAGTTTGGACAATGGGATGCCTAGTTTTTCGTGGCAATAGTCAATGTCCCATACAAAGTCTTCATAGGATGCGAACTGGCCCGGATCCGCCTCCCGGCGGACATCATAGCTCATTATATTAATATAGTCGAAACTCTCGTGCCATTTCGTGCCGTATTTGACCCAGTCTCCGGCAATCACGGCCGAGGAAAGAGTCATCCCCTTCTTCATCTTGCTCCTGATGCGGGCGAAAAAGTCAAGGAGTCTGTCATTGTTCGGACCGACCTTCTCATATTCCTCAAAGTCAATGTCAATGCCGTCGAAACCATATCTGTCGGAATATGCGACAATGTTGGAGGCAAGCTTCTCCCGCAGGGCTTCGGTCTGCACGGCAGCCGTGAATTCACCTTTGGAGCGGAATGAGCCGATTACCTTTACGCCATTGGCGTGAGCCTCCGAGGTCAATTCCGCGGCATAATTGTCCAGAACCCCGCTGTCCAGGCTTGCGTCCGCATTGACATAACTGAAGCAGAGGAGAATGTGGGTAAGGCAATCCCAACGGATCTTGTCCTTGTAGATTTCCCAGTTCCACTGTGCCGGCTGTGCATAGCCGAAAACGACGAAATCTCCCTGACCGGGCTCTTCCGCAGAAGGATTGTCCGTATTGTCAGAAGGTTTCTGGTAGCCGTCGGGAAGTTCATTGGCCGGTGTGCTTGAACAGCCTGCTATCAGGCAGGACATCATCAGCGGGATGGCCAGCAGGAATTTCTTCATGTCTGAGTTGTATGATTGGTTGTGTTATTGTTCCGGTTGATACAAATGTCGGCAAAATCGCACTTTGTAATATATGAAATTTGTCTACAAATAATGGAAATTCATCCAAAACCGGACGTTTGTCCATATTGTTTTTCCGGATTTGGACAAATCTCCCTATTTTTGTGCAAACCGAAAACACCATGTTCAAAGCACTGATTCTAACTGCCTTGGCACTGTCCTTCGCCACTGTACCATCCCGGGCGGACAACGGCCTTTTCACCAAATACCGCATAATCGGGCACAATGACGGTCTTGCAGACAACAAGATCAAGTCTATAGTGGAGGACAGCCTCGGAACATGCTGGGTAGGGACCACAAGAGGAATCAACCGCATATTCGAAGGCAGGGTAATCAATTACTCCAGGGACACCTGCATACTGAACAAGGACATCGGGTTCATAGCCAAGGACAGGCAGCAGAACATATGGGCCTCAAGCGGAGGACTCTACCTCTACGACTACCGCACGGACAGTTTCAATGAAATATTGTATCAGGGAAGGGAAATATGGGCCAATTCCTACAGCGAAATCCAGGACGGCATGGTGTTCTGCTCCCCCGAAGGCATCTTCCTGTACACCTTTGCGGAAAGGAAAATGAGGCTTCTCATCCCCCGGAAATGGGATGACATCAGGTACAACGGCTTCTGCATGTCCGACAACAGGCTGGCATTGGCATCCTCAACCACCGGAGACATCTACAGCATTGACATATGGACAGGCGAAAGGAAACTCATCCATGAATTCCGCAACAACATATATGTCAAAGACGTGATCAGGGACGGCAATGGGAACATCTGGTTCGCCATTTACCGCAAAGGACTCTTCTGCTTCAACACCAAGGCTCTCCTCAAGTCATTCACCGCCGAGGAGCATTTCCTCGGGAACAGCATCATTCTCGACCTCAATCTCCATGGCGGAACCCTCTACATCTCCACGGACGGGGACGGGATCTTCGAGCTGGACACGGAGAGTTTCACGGTAACCCCTCTCAAGGACAGGAGCGGGAGCCGCATCCCGGAAGAACTTGCCTCCGTGAACACAATGTATTTCAGCGACAACGGATTATGGTACGGAACCATACGGCACGGCCTTATTCACAGGACATCCGACTTCATCAAGATTTTCCATGATGAAGACTTCGGGAGCAGCGCAGAAAGAAGCATCAACAAAGACGTGGTCAGCTGCATGTGCGAGGGCCCTGACGGGAACATATGGCTGGGCACGGACGGCGGAGGCATATATACATGGCTGAGGAGCGGGAGCAGGATAGTTCCGGTCAAAGCGCTGGGCAGGCAGAAAATCACCTCTCTCGAATGGGTGAACGACTCCGAGATGCTGATTTCAATCTACAACAAGGGAGTGTACCGGTTCGACCCGAAGACTGAGAAGACGGAGTTCATATACATAAAGGACAAGGAAACCAACGAAAATATTCTCAGGCAAGACATTACAATACAGTTGAAAAGGCTCCCGTCCGGAAAGGTAGCAGTCCTGACCAGAAGCATCTACGAATATGACCCGGATACCGGGAAGATTGAGCCGTCCGGCATAAACCTGATCGGGACCAACAATCTCAGAATCGCCGACATCGGAGCAAAAAGCACCTTCCTCTACACTCATCACGAGATTTTCCGCCTGGACAATGCCGAACGGACTGCC